>JAGLKS010000145.1 GCA_023140905.1 Alphaproteobacteria bacterium
ACTTTCAACACAAAATCATAACGTGTTCTGGACTTTTGGGGAAGAGAGACTGGCTATTTTTAGTGTCTTACTTGTAGATATGTTCGATAAAGTACAGAGGACGTTTTTTTGCCTCACCAAAAATGCGTCCAACATATTCACCAAGTATGCCAATGCTCAAAAGTTGAAGACCGCTTAGGAAAGCGATCATGACTGTTAATGTTGACCAACCGGGAACCTCTACGCCAACAATCATGGTTTTGAAGATAATAAAGATTCCAAATAGAAAGGAGAAAAAGGAAATTAACAATCCAAAAAAACTAGCAATTTTTAGAGGGACCGTACTAAATCCGGCTATGCCTTCCATAGCCAGATTCAACAATCCGGCGTAATTCCACTTTGTTGAACCGGCAGCGCGTGGTGCCCGGCAATAAGGCATAGCTACTTGTTTATATCCAATCCATGCAAAAAGGCCTTTCATAAAGCGGTGGCTTTCGCGCAATTGTCGTAAAGCATCAATAGAGCGTTTATTCATTAAACGGAAATCTCCAGTGTTTTTGGGAATTTCCACTCTGTTGGCGATGAAATTAATGATGTGATAAAAGCTTTTTGCTGTGATTTTCTTGAACCATGTTTCTCCTATACGCGTTGTGCGTTGACCATAAACAACATCTGCGTCTGTTTCTTTCCATTTTATGATTAAATCAGGAATAAGTTCGGGCGGGTCTTGCAAGTCTGCATCCAGAATAATCAATGCATCACCTGTGACATGATCGATTCCGGCTGTCATCGCGGCTTCTTTCCCAAAATTGCGGGATAAATTAATAACAACAACACGCTTGTCAGCTTCGCGTATGGCGCAAAGCTTTTCAAGTGTGGTGTCTTTGCTACCGTCATTCACGTAAATTAGCTCAATATGGTATGGTAGTGTATCAGCAACCTTTGTGACTTCCTGATGGCACAGATCAATTACGTCTTCTTCATTATAACATGGAATAATGATCGATAGTGTTTCACGTTTTTGTAAGGTAGAAGAAAGAGTTTTGTCTGGCATAAGCTTGATCCGTCAGTTGTTAATACAATTATTAATACAATCGATTGTAGCGATTTAGAACATACACATCATGTGGAATTAATTTTGTTGGGTCTATATTTTTTCCTTCAGGAGCCATAGATGTATCAAAAATAATTGTATCGTAGAAAGTGTAGTTTTCCATGTTCTTTCTAAAATCATCGTGTTTCATCAAAAAATCATAGTAATTTTTCTCAGGGTTATCTGTCTTGGGATCGATATATTGAGGTATCAATACGACGCTTGGCTCATAGCGTTTCATGTCAACAGATATCATATCAACGGTTTCGAGCATTTGTGCTTTTAGAATTTCACGTTCTTCGGGATTGGTCGCAGCATTAATGCGTTCTGTCAGACCTGTAAGTGTCCATAGCTCACCAAAGCGCGAGCCGCTTTTAAGGTCGGAAATTTCCGGTATGCAAGCGAGTCTATGCTTGTAGTAATATGTAGCGTAAGTCCGGTTCCATGCCAGCTCGTCAATTTTTTTAACAAGCGGGATTTCCATATATTGTTTTTTTGATAGTTTGGGAATTTTATGTCCATAAGTATACCCACTAAAAAGCAGAACCATTAATATACAACTTACCCATAAGGCAATATCGTCCTTATTTTTACCAATGAGTGATTTGGAGACACCATAAGCAGCAATAAAAACAGCCATCGCGCCATATCCCAGCATAGGCAAAGCATGATAATGAAAGCCTTTATCTTGAATAAGATAAGGAATAAAGCAGACAAAGCTAAGCGCTGATAGCACATAGATGCTGATTTTTAAGAAACTATCTTCTTTATTGGAAAAAACCAGAGGAGCAAAGATAAGAGCAATAACGGCGTAAATAGCATAATGATAACGCGATGAAAGAGGATAGGGGCGTTCTATGCTGTATAGAGATGTGATCTTGGGAAGAAGCTCAAGATATTCCGGCGTGAATAGGATTATGAGTACAAAATAAGTTATGCCGATAGCAAGCATACCCAGGAAATCAGGGGATTTTATACATTTGGAAAGTGATTTTGTGATGTAGAATCTATGTGTGAAGAGCAATGCAGGGATTAGGGCATAATGTGGCTTTAAGCAAATGGCAATCCCGCCCATGATAATACTTGCACTAGCCAAGGCTGTACCGGTTTTTTCTTCGCGTGTTATCCTGTATTGATACAACGATAAAGGCAAAAGAAAAGCCATGATAAGATGGTCTTTAGAGCCGAAGGCTACGCCGGTTATCCAGCTTTGTGCCATAAGGACTGCGCTCATAATCACTAAAATATCCAGAGGACGTGCCGTTTTTTCTTTGCACAGGAGTAAAAATAGCGTGAGATTGGCGATGCTTAAGTAAAAAATTTCGACTATAAAAACGGATATTTTTGGATCAAAACCGAATGTATGATAAAGCGGGTAAGCTGGTAAATATACCCAAAAACTCAGAGGCGGATTGGTTTCGTAGAAGTCTTGCGTATAGGTCCCTCCGGCTATAAAGCGGTCTAAACATTGTAAGAGCCATGCTGTGTCTACATCAATATGGACCTGCAAATAAAGTGTTGACCAGTAAATCAGAAATATAATAAGGATATAAACCGTGAGGATCGGAGAATATCTGAATTCTGATTTTAGTTTTTCCTTAAATTCAGGCATAACATTGAAAAGCACTTTATTCTCTCGGCTTATTATATTATTACGGGTCAAACAGTAAATTTACTTAAGAAACTTATGCGAGATATTCTAAAAAGTCATTACAAAAGTATGGGGAAGTTCGCCATTGTCGGTGCGTCTAATACGATTATCGATTTTGCAGCTTTTTATCTGTTGCACAGCGTCTTTAATGTTTACTTTATTATAGCGCATATTATCGGGTTTTTAGTGGCGGTAGTTAATGGTTTTTATTTCAATGCTACATGGACGTTTCAATGTCTGGATAAAAAGTGCTGGCACAAGCAAGCTGTTTCTTATGCTATTGTAGGCGTTATTGGCTTGGGGCTTAGCACACTGACTATATATATTGGGAACTATTTCTTGCATGTTTATCTTGCAAAGGTCTTGGCGACGTTTGTTTCTTTTTCATGGAATTATATTGCTTCGAAAATTTTTGTATTTAAGGTTTCTATAGATACGCAAGATTCAGAATAATTATTTTTTAGTATAAACATCATAATTAAGCTCATAAGGGGTGTCCATTGATGTGCCTTTGAAATACAAGCTGCGGTCAAATGTGAATACCTCGCTTTTTTTTATATAATGAGCTTCAATATAGCGTCGCAAAGGGGCATATGAGCCAAAAAACTCCATAAAATTTAGCGGCGGGTTGCTCACAGTTACAGGGATATTTTTGGCAATCAGAAGAATAGATGGTTCATAATATTCAAAATCTTCAAGCATATATCGGGAATATTTTTCTTTAGTGACTAAGGCTTGTTTTTGCACTTGTGGATCAGGGCTTTGCAACTTCTCTATAAGTCCAATGACGGGCCATAAACTGCCAAAACGTGACGCATGCTCATAGCCCATAAGTGCTGCTGTAGAAGGCATAATCTCTATATCTGTATGAAAGGAAAAGAACGAGCATGGCTTCGGACAATGCTCTTCAAGGAAGTCTGCAACAGGAAGGCTACGCATATCTTTATGCGTTGGAAAGTCTTTATTCAAGGGGGTTATAATGTTTGTAATGCATAAAACACAAAGGAATGGGAGCGCTATTTGTAGAAGCGGTTTTATGGCTTCATGATTTTCTAATCTACTCGATATAAATTGGTTAACACGGAAAATAATACTGGCACTTATGGCCATGATAAAAAAGCTGTTTGCAGGGATCAAGTGATTGTAAAACCCTTTCATTTGCACATAATACGGGATCAAACTCAGCAGGCAGCACGCATATAAAAACAAGGTCAATCTTCTTTTGCGGCCTTTAAGTGTGGATTGGAATAGCTCAATAAAGAACAGGCTTAAGTATAAGATGGTTTGCAAGCGGCTGGCCTGTATGATTGCGGAATAGTCTTTGGCTAAGCCGATATAAAGTGCGATAGTTTCTGGAAGAATAACACGGACATAGTCACTAAAGGCTACCATTACAAAACCTATATAAAGCAATGTAATAAGGCTTAGGGCCATAAAATCCGGTGCTTTTATAGGGTTGAATGTCCTATGTTTTATCAAACGGGCTAGCAGAAAGATTGCAGGAACAAGACCGTAATGCGGCTTTATAAAAACGCCTAAAGCACCAAACATAAAGACAAGGATTGTGAGTGCTTTTGGTAAGGTAATACGCTCGGCTAGTGCAAATTGCGCGAGCATAAAAGGCGCGAGGGTTAAGATTAAAATATGTTCGCGCTCGGAATAAAATATTGTGGTGGTTAAGATTACAGCAATAGCATAACAGGCTGTGAGACTGAGTTGTTCCGTTTTGTCCAGAAAGGAGAAATGCCGGATGATGTGATAAGCGGATAAGATGGATAATATAACCAGCAAGAAGGTAACGTAAAAAGAGCCTATGGGCAGAGGAAGATTCGCCAGATTGCTGAACAGGACGTGCGGAATATAGATTAGCAGGCTTAAAGGCGGGTTAGGCTCATATATATGCTGGCTCATACTTTGCCCGTCAAGCAAGCGTTCTGCACCTATTAAGAGCCATGAGATATTACCATTTACAGCATAATGGCTTTGCACTGATACGCATATAAAAGCAATAAACGCCATTGCGCCTGCAAAAGCTATATAGGAAATAGTGTTTACATTTTCTTTGCTCATTACTTTGACACCATTTATAGTGATTTGACTTTATTTTTGCAGCGGGCACACGGAGCGTAGGCGTGAAAGGCTACGGTAGAGACGTGTAATGAATGCACTGCAAAAGTAAATGCGTATTACTATATTCGCTATAGCCATATGTGTCAGTGTTGGACAGCTTCTTTTTCTTCCTCTGGTTCGTCTTCCAGATCATTAGCATCAACGAGTTGAGTTTTCTTTGATGTGCTGTCCTTCTTCTTTTTCTTTTTTGATTTTTTGTAAGCAGGTTTTTGGCCGTCTTCAACTGTATCTTTGTTGACGATAATTTCGGATATATCTTCCAAATCAGGCACTTCAAACATGGCATCTAATAACAGATTCTCAATAATAGAGCGTAAGCCTCTCGCACCTGTTTTGCGTTCTACAGCCTTTTTCGCGATAGATACTAGAGCCTCATCTGTGAATTTAAGCTCGGCGTCTTCCATATCAAAGAGGAGCTGATATTGCTTAACAAGCGCATTTTTAGGCTCAGTTAGAATGGTAATCAGAGCATCTTCATCCAGATCTTCCAATGTTGCAATCACCGGCAAACGGCCAATAAATTCAGGGATAAGACCATATTTATGTAAGTCTTCAGGGAGCAGTCCTTTCAGTAAGTCTCCAGTGGTGCGCTCATCAGGACCTTTCACATCAGCACCGAAACCAATGCTTGTACCTTTACCGCGTTCAGCTATGACTTTCTCCAGTCCTGAAAAAGCACCGCCACAGATAAATAAGATATTAGACGTGTCAACTTGCAGGAATT
>JAGLKS010000146.1 GCA_023140905.1 Alphaproteobacteria bacterium
TAATGGAGATGGTCGATCAGGGCATGAGCGATGAAGCAGAACTACAGCAAGCGCGTGATGTGTCTATGATTATAGATTCACTTAAAGCTGAATATGAAGGACAGCTCATTTCTGCTGAGGCTGCGTATATTAAAGCAGTCGGTATTCCAGCATCACAAAAAATGATTATTCCTGATAATGTGCGCATCTATGTTGAGAAAGATATTGATGAAATTATAACACAAGTAAAATCCAGTCATCCATTAGTACGCTCAACTTATATGCGTTCTGTTGCTGCTAAACATGCCGTAGATGCGGAAGAAGGAAAACTTTATCCAGATTTAACAGGGGAATTGACACATTCCAAAATTGATAAAAAAGATGCGATTGGTGGGGAAAGTATAGATAGCCGTGCCGTTGTGAAAATGAAATGGTCTTTTTCGACAGGGGGAAAAGAGCTTTCCTCTATTAATCGTAAGCGCGCGGAATATCTTGAAACTGTGAATAAGGTTGAAGAAATAAAGCGTAATGTTGAAAAAGGGATTCGCGAAGCTTATGCACGCTATTTAACATATTGGAGAAAAACGACGTTATCTCAGAAACGTGTGGAATTAAACCAAAAACTTATGAGCACATATCAGAGCCAATTTGAAGGTTCTCGTATCAGTCTGTTAGCTCTAATGCGGGCGCAGAGTCAGCTATTCAAAGCAAAATTAGAAAACAATGATAACAGTTATAATTTACTTTCAGCCCAATATGGCACATTAGGGGCACGCGGAGAATTAACGGACATTTTATTGGACTCGGAAATGTCTGAAGAGTGAGAGATTCACAAAAGTAAAATCAAAATTAGGGGCAACAAACATATTAACTGTGTATCAAAGGCAAAGTGCAGAAACATCGGTAAGCTAGAAGATGCGAGAACCGCAAGAAGAAATTGCAGAGGCAAACTGGAAAGGGCAAAATAAATTGCCACCACAGCCGCACAAATCCGGTGAAGCAGGTAGTGAAGATTTATTGCTTAATTGCCTTGTTCACATTACCGAGGTTTTAGGACAGCCTAAATCTCCGCAAACATTGATTGCCGGTATGGCGTATGGTTCAAAAGGCATGGGGCCTGATTTGTTTTGTGAAGCTGCCGAACGGGCAGGCTTGAAAGCAGAAATATTCAACAAAACTGAAATTGCAGAAATCAATCAGGGCTTAATGCCTTGTGTTATCTTTTTGGGAGATCCGCCGACACCTTATGTGCTTTTAGAGCGTGATAGTAAATTAGGTATGGTAAAAATCTATAATCCAGCTAAAGGCATATATGATTTGCCAATTCAGGATTTGGAGAAAAAATTTGCTGGTTATGCGATTTATGTGCGTGAAAAACTAGCCTTCCAGAATATCGCAACAGAAAATGATGGCTCAGAACCTGAGAACAGGAAGGGAAACTGGTTCTGGTCGATTGTTCGTAAGAACCGTTCTATATATGGGACGGTTATATTAGCGTCCATGTTTATCAACCTTTTTGCTTTAGTTAGCCCTATTTTTGTTATGAATGTTTATGACCGTGTTATTCCCAATAATGCGATTGAAACAGGCTGGGCGCTGGGGTTTGGCGCATTAATAGCTTTTATTTTTGATTTCATTTTTCGTACGGTACGCGGATATTTAATAGATTTTGCCGGACGTAAAACGGATTTTCTCGCTGCACGCCGGATTTACGATCACGTATTGGATATGAAGATTGAGCACCGTCCTGCTTCCAGCGGGGCGTTTGCAAATATATTAAGAGACTTTGATGCTGTACGTGATTTTTTTACCTCTGCTACGATTACAGCTTTAGTTGATGTTCCCTTTACCTTGTTGTTTCTATTTTTTGTTTATGAGCTGGGCGGTAATATTGCTTTTATTCTTGTAGCGCTTATAGGCATGACATGCGCCATTGGTTTTGTTATTCAATATGCGCTCAAGCGTCATGTCCTGAAAGCACAGCAACTGGGTCAAGCACGTCACGGAATTTTAGTTGAAACCATCAATGCATTGGAAACAATCAAAGCTGGTCAAGCAGATGGGCGGATGCGCAAAAAATACAGTAGTGTGATGAATGAAGATGTGCGTTATGGGCAAAAATCACGGTTTCTTTCTGCTTTGGCGGTTAATACATCTGTGTTTTTTCAGCAAAGCGCCAGTGTTTTTCTTGTGTTGGCCGGGATGTATCTGGTGCAAAGCGGGGATTTGACCATAGGGGGCATGATTGCCTGTGTCATTTTGGGAGGAAGAGCAATTGCACCAATCGGGCAAATAGCGAATTTAATTACACGCTATCATCAGGCCAGTATTGCGCTTAAAGCTTTAAATGCGGTGATGGAAGCACCTGTAGAGCGTCCTTCTACAAAACGCTTTCTGCATCGCCCTGACTTATCGGGCAAGCTTGCCTTTGAGAAAGTGACTTTTGCTTATCCGGGAACGCAGGTAGCTGTACTTGATAATGTTTCTTTTACAATAGAGAAGGGGGAACGTGTCGGAATTATTGGGCGGATGGGGTCAGGTAAAAGTACAATTGCTCGGCTTTTACTTAAACTCTATGAGCCTAATAACGGTGCTATTTTGGCTGATGATACAGATTATCGCCAGATTGATCCTGCGGATTTACGTCGCAATGTCGGATATATTTCCCAAGAGACACAGCTTTTTCAGGGTAGTATCCGCGACAACATTACAGCGTTTAAACCAAGAGCCGGTGAAGAGGAAATTCTGGCATGTGCTCAAGCAACAGGCGTTGATAGTTTTGTTTTGCGCCATCCTTTAGGCTATGACGCGCCGGTTGGCGAGATGGGCGCTCAGCTTTCCGGTGGCCAAAGACAAGCGATTGCTTTAGCGCGTGCTATGATTACACAGCCGCAAATCCTGATTTGTGATGAACCGACCAGTTCTATGGATACACAAAGTGAACAGGCGTTTTGCAGCTATATAGAGCAGCATACAGGTGAGATGACTTATGTCCTTATTACGCACAAGCATGCGTTGCTCAATACAGTTGATCGTTTAATTTTGATGCATAATGGTAAAGTGATTATGGATAAACCACGTGATGAGGTTCTGGCTGCATTGCAAACCGGACAGATCAGAATGCCGCAGGATATGGGGTGAAAGTAGGAGACGAAATATATGGAGCAGGTTCAGAAAAATGAACTGGATTATATGGATGAGCTGCAAGCAGCAATGCGTATGCGTCCGGCTACACCTGTTTATTTCCTTATTTTTACTATCATGGCTTTTATTGTTTTCTTGATTGGGTGGATGGCTATAACCGAGATAGATATTATCACACGTGCGCAAGGACAGGTGATTCCCTCGCAGGAAATTCAGGTTGTGCAAAGCCTTGAAGGAGGGCTTCTTGAAGAAATTCTTATTGCCAAGGGTGATCGTGTAAAAAAGGGACAGGTTTTGCTACGCATTAGCGATGTGGCGTTTTCTTCTGAAGAGCGTGGAACACAAGCGCGGCTATTGTCTTTGCAAGCTAAAAAGGCGCGTCTTGAAGCAGAAAGTTCAGGGCATGAGTTGAAGTTGTCCAAGGAAACTTTAGAACATATTCCCGATATAGCGGCGAATGAAAAAGCTTTATACCAGTCCCGCCAAAAAGAATTACAGGCCGCTTATAACATGCAAGATGAGCAGATTAACAAGGCAAAGGCCGAATTGGCTAGTGTGAAAGCTGAAATTAACCGTTTATATCAAAGCCGCACTCTTTTGAATAAAGAACTGGAAATAACCAGAGAAATGGTTGCAAAGCGTGCTGTGTCAAAGCTGGATCAAATTCATTTAGAACGTGAATTTGCTGATATTTCAGGACAAATTGAATCACGGCTGCAGGATAAAAAAGGGTTAGAGGCAGAGCTTTCCGGTGTGCAAAGTCAAAGAGGAGCGCAAACGGATAAGTTTAAATCTGTGGCTCTTGAGGAATTGAATGAAGTTAAGACCCAGATTGCTGCATTAAAAGAAAACCTTAAATCTATGGGGGACAGGGTTGATCGTGCGGAATTGCGTGCTCCTGTAGATGGTATTGTAAACCAGATAACACTCCAGACAATCGGCGGTGTGGTAGAACCGGCAATGAAGCTGATTGAAATTGTTCCCGCAGACGAGGAGCTTAAAATTCAGGCTAAGGTTAGGCCTGATGAAATTGCTTTTTTGGAACAAGGACACCCTGTGCGCGTTAAAATCACTGCCTATGATCCACAGCGTTACGGTGCTTTAGATGGCACATTAACCCGTATATCGGCTAATAGCGTTAGTGATCGCGAAGGGAATGTGATGTTTGAGGTGGAAGTACGCACACATAAAAATTATTTGGGTACATCAGAGAAACCGCTTCCTATTACAGCTGGTATGATTGCTAATATTGATATTATAACTGGAAAGCGAACAATTTTGACTTATCTGACAAAACCGTTTCATCGTGGTTTAAGCCATGTGTTTCGTGAGCGCTAATGAAACCACCATAAATGAACGGTAATTCGAGGAAAGAAAAACAGGCAAATGTTATTTCAAGTCACAAAATCATTTCAACAAAAAGCACTTCATACGCTGTGTTTGCTTTTATTGCTGATTGTAGCTGTGGCTTTTAGTGATTCTAAAAACTCTATCCGTATGGATTTACAGCATAATGTTTTCGATGAGTTTAACCGCCTCAATCCACGCCAATTAGAAAGCGATGCTAATAAAGTTGTCATTATTGACATTGATGAGAAATCGCTGGAACTGATTGGGCAGTGGCATTGGCCACGCAATATTATGGCAGATCTGGTTAATAGTCTGAGTGATAAAGGCGCTAAAGTCATAGCATTTGACGGTGTGTTTGCTGAAGCAGATCGGACGTCACCGCATATTCTTTATAATGATTTAACACCGGAGCAAATTGCTGTCTTGCCTGATTCGATGAAACAAGATGGGGCAATGAAGCAAGAAGGGGCAATGAAACAAAATGGGGTGCTGCTTAACTATGACGAAATGTTTGCAGATGCCATACGGAGTTCGCAGAGATTTATTACTGCTTTTACATATGGCAGACGTGATCGTGATCAGAATCAACCGCTTGATAAAAAAAGAATTTTAGTACGCTCTGATATCAAGGGCGTGTTTTTGAAACAGGCTTCCCATTTTGAGGCGGCTGCTGTGAATCTATCGATATACTCTAAATCGGCAGCCGGCAATGGCAGTTTTATGGCTAAACCGGATGATGATGGAATTTTAAGGCGTACCGGCATGCTTTTCTCAGATGGGAAAACTATTTATCCGTCTCTCAGTCTGGAGGTGTTACGTGTCGCGGAATTGGGAAGAAAAGGGACAATACGTCTGGTTTCTGTCTCTGAAAAGAATGCCGGTCTTATTGATACAAATTACCGTATTCTTGTTGGGGACAGGTCAATTCCTGTGGAAAGCGATGGTGTGCTCTATACTCATTACCGTTATTTCTGCAATGAAGAGGATGTTACAGGAAATTCAAGAGTTTGCCCTGTGCGAGATTATATTTCTGCCTATAAATTTCTTATGCAAGGGTATGAGGAGGAAACACGTGCAGCAGTGGAAGGCAAAATAGTCTTGGTGGGTAGCAGTGCAGAAGGGCTAAAAGATTTGCGAAGTACAGCGCTGCAATCATTCCGGCCCGGTGTGGAGGTGCACGCGAATGTTATTGAACAGATTTTAGATGGCCAGTATTTGTTGCGCCCGACTATCATAAATGGTGTAGAGGCTCTTTATATTTTTGCTGCCGGACTTTTCTTTATTCTTCTGGCACCATTTATTGGTGTGTTAATTTCCGTAGCTTTATGCCTTGTGATAATAGCATTGGCTGTGTTCGGAGCTTATTATGTCTATGTAGAATACGGAATTTTGATTGATCCAGTGTATTCTTCACTCGCAGTTCTGGCGATATTTATTGTTTCTACCATTCTGTCTTATGCACGTGCTGAAGCGCGCAGAAAGCAAATCCGCAATGCTTTTGGCATGTATGTTGCCAGTGATGTAATGCATGATCTGGAGAAAAATCCTGAGAATTTGAAACTGGGAGGAGAAAAGCGCGAACTCAGCGTTATGTTCACAGATATCCGAAATTTTACGCGTATCTCTGAAGGGCTTGATCCTGAAGAATTAATCCAGTTAATGAATGATTTTCTTACCAAGATGAGTGACATTGTCATGCATCACGAGGGCACTGTTGATAAATATATTGGCGATGCCATGATGTGTTTCTGGAATGCCCCTCGTGATGTAGCCGGTCATGAGCAAAAAGCCTGTATTGCTGCTCTGAAAATGCGTGAGGCGTTAGCACCTATTAATGAAGCATTGCGTATAAAGGCTGAGGAACAGGGAAAACAGTCTCTTTTCTTGAAAGCAGGAATTGGAATTAATACTGGAGAATGTGCTGTCGGGAATATGGGATCACGTCAACGTTTTGCTTATTCAGCTTTGGGAGATGCTGTTAACTTAGCATCTCGTTTGGAAGGGCAAACCAAAAATTACGGTGTTGATATTATTGTTAGTCAAAGCGTTCACAAGAAAACCTCTGATTTTGCGACAATTGAGCTGGATAAAATCAGGGTTATAGGTCGGGATGAGCCTATTGTAATCTATGGACTTTTAGGTGATGCTGAAATGGCGAACCAAGATCATTTTAAAAATTGGCAAAGCTTTCATAACAAAATGTTGGAGCTGTATCGTGTGCGTGAATTTGATAAGGCACTACAGCAAGTTCATAATTGCAGCGCATTAGTTGGACCCAAATATGCGCAACTATACAATCTTTACGAAAGACGCATCGTAGAACTTATTAATCAGAAAGAGGATATCCCAAGAAATTGGGATGGCACAATTGATGCTGATAATAAATAAACGGGAATGTTTCTTTTTATATTTCAGGTGGTTGCCAAGAGCTAACCAGTTCTATGACATCTTTTTCAGCCATAGGTTTTGCAAAGTAAAACCCTTGAACAAGTTTGCAGCCCATCTCTTTAAGGATTTTTGCTTCTTGCAAGGTTTCGACTCCTTCCGCGATAATGTCCATGCCCATGTTATGCCCTAGCATTACAATCGAGCGAACAAGTTCAAGCAAGATTTTATCGCTTTCCATGTCACGGATAAAACTCCGGTCGATTTTAAGTGTATTAATTGGATAAGTATGTAGATAGTTTAACGAAGAATACCCTGTACCAAAATCATCAATAGCAATACCCATGCCTGCTTTTCGGCACATAGACAGGGTTTCTTTTGCGCGCTTTGGTTGTCCAATTAATAAACGTTCTGTAATCTCCAGATGAATTTGCTCGGCTTTTACATCAGTTTCACTAAGTGCGCTATATATATTATCAACAAAGTCAGGCGCAGAGAAATCCTCACTGGAGAAGTTGACGCTCATATGTAAATCTTTGTGATAGCGGGTGCTTTCCTGAATATGCTTAAGCGACGTACATGCTTTGCGGAAAGCCCAGTTGCTTGCTTCGATAATTTGACCTGTTTCTTCAATAACAGGAATAAATACGCCCGGAGAGATAAATCCTTTTTCTGGATGGAACCAGCGCATAAGTGCCTCAAATCCATATATTTCGCCAGTATGGAGATTTATAATAGGTTGGTAGAATAACGTGATTTCACCATTGTCACGATCCATCGCATCCTTAAATTCATTTGCAATGCGGATTTGTTCAATCGCATCGGCGCGCTCTGCATATATAAGCTCCATTGTTTCAACATTGGAAAGGCCTTTATCTTCTGACTTAGCTTTGGCCTCAATACGGTTTAATGTATCACGGTAGCGTGTCATAATAACTTGCGTAGCCATACGAATGACAGGGTCGGCATTATTCAATCGGCGCGTAAAATCCTGTTTCGTGATTTCCAGTACCGTGCAATTCTCAGTAGCGCGAATCGTTGCTGTACGGGGAGCGTCATCAATTAGTGACATTTCACCAATCATGGCATTGGGACCGCGTGTCGCAATAATATGTTCTTCTCCTGAAGGAGTTTCAATAACGATCTCGACCTTACCGCTTTCAACAATATAAGCTTTTTGGCCTACTTCGCCTTGGCGCATAATAATATCGCCTGATTTAAATGTCTTTGATGATTGTTCTGATTGATACATAACGAGTTCTTTATCAGATTAAATTCCCACACATTTAACACTATGCAGAAAAGTTGTTACCACTTAGTTAATGAAACGTCTTTTTTTACAGAAAAGCAATCTGGAATATATAGTATGTTTTTTGTAAGAATACTTGACAAAAGGTATGAATCATCGTTATGTTCGCTCCTCGTTAAGGAAATATTGCAGGGTTTATCAAGACAATGAAAGTTTCAAATTCACTAAAGACACTAAAAAACCGTGACCGTAACTGCCGTGTTATTCACCGCAAAGGGCGCGTTTATGTGATAAACAAAAAAAATCCACGTTTTAAAGCTCGTCAGGGATAAAAATAAAATGACGAAAAACAACGCATTTTTGTATGTGTTTAGCGTAATATAACGGGCTTTTTGTTTTTTTGATATTTTTTGTTGTGCCGCGAATATATGTTCGCGGTTTTTGTCTTGTTGAAAATATTACAATGATGCAATTCTCAGGGGTGCATTCTGGCATTTTCTCTGATATATTTCTCTGGTATATAGTTAACTATCGAACTCTGTTTACTTAATTTATGAGGTGGGCGATTTATGTTCTCCAAACTTTTTGGCTTTATGTCTGCTGATATGGCAATTGATCTTGGCACTGCAAACACGCTGGTCTATGTGAAAGATCAGGGTATAGTTCTTAACGAGCCTTCTGTTGTTGCGATATCTATAGTCGGTGGAAAAAAACAAACATTAGCTGTGGGGAATGAGGCCAAGCAAATGTTAGGCCGTACACCCGGAAGCATCATAGCAACACGTCCTTTGCGTGATGGAGTGATTGCTGATTTTGAAGTGACAGAGGCAATGATTAAGCACTTTATTCGTAAAGTTCATAATCGTCGTACATTTGTTTCGCCCAAGATGATTATTTGTGTGCCATCCGGTTCTACTGCTGTGGAGCGTCGTGCTATTCAAGAATCAGCTGAAAGTGCTGGAGCCAGTGAAGTAGGTTTGATCGAAGAGCCAATGGCCGCTGCTATTGGAGCAGGGCTTCCCGTAACAGAAGCAACCGGTTCTATGGTTGTTGATATCGGCGG
>JAGLKS010000147.1 GCA_023140905.1 Alphaproteobacteria bacterium
TGCGCAAAGACGGGCATTTCGGACGTAAAGTAACCCATACGCATGTTCACCGTGAGAATGCCAAAGATGCAGCGCTTATCGTGGCTTCACATAATGGATATGTATCTTTAAACGGGATTACCCATACACGTAAAATTTATCTGGGAGATGAAGGGCGTGATATGCGCGGTGAAGATGATTTCACATGCGGTTTTGATCTGGTCAAATCTGTAGAAACAGCAGTGCGTTTCCATATTCATCCCAGCGTTACAGCCTCTCTTATCAATGAAGGCAAAGAAGTGCTTTTGCGTATGCACGGCGGGCAGGGCTGGCGCTTTAAACATGATGCCGGACAGCTTAAACTGGAAGATAGCGTTTATATCGGTAAAGGTATTATCCCGCGTAAAACCAAGCAAATCGTGGTTTATGGTCAGATGAACTCGGATCAAGCGCGTATTAAATGGTCCTTTAAACGCGAAGGTGTTTAGGGGTGGTTTTCTTTACGGCGTTAAATTTGTAGGATTCTCTTTAAAAGATTAGTGTGGTAGAATTACCTTATGAGCAGAAAAGCCCTCTCAAAACAGCCCAAGCCTTCTTTTAAAAATCCTCCAGTAATTGAGGTTGTTGCTGGTGTTCAATTTGAAAATCCTATTAATTTCAGAACACTTGATGTTGCCGATTTTTGGGCTGCATTTGATAAAAAGAAGTTTACGAATTATAGGGATATGTCTCCCTTGGATCCAATGCTTCCCGATAATGTTCATGTTATTGAAATGTACGAGCTTCCTAAAATGAGGCGTTTTTGGTTTGAAACAGAAAAAGATGACGAGCTTTTACAGATACAACAAGATAGACTGATTTATAATTGGAAAAGGCCCTCTGATAATCTTGATGATGAAAATTGTTACCCAAGATATGAGCCAGTTATCAAGAATTTTTTTAAGTATTACGACATTCTTTTAAAAACTCTCGAAGACAAAAAAATTGAGAGTTCAAAACCTTCATTTTTAGAACTCAGCTATATAAATCTCATTGACATGCCTGAAAAGGGATTGGCTAATATTGGAAGCGTTTTTAAGGATATTTCTTGGAGCGAAAATAATAGATTTTTACCTGTTCCAGAAAACTTACAACACAGAAATTTCTTTCAGATACCAAGTTTACCTTTAAGACTTGTCACGGATTTGTCAATGAGGCAGAGAGTTCGCGATGGTAAGATTGCTCTACATTACGAGTTATCAGTCAGAGGCCCCATTAATAATTTATCAAGTGACGATATGAGAGAATGGTTTGATAACGCACGTTTATGGATTACTTATGGTTTTGTTGACACAACATCTGAAAAAATGCACGAAAAGTGGGGGATAGAATAATGACAGCAGTAAAAAAAATAGATCAGAGTCAATCTTTTAATAGCCACTCTACTTTTAACAACGTGCCGAATAGTGTTTTTCCTGAACAAAAATGGCTTCTTCTTGATGCATTATCTTACTTAGAAAAATTGCAAGATAATTGGAATGGTGTAGATGCAAAGAAACCTACAGCACAATCCATATTTATGGCTAAACACTTTGTGAAATTTTTGCTTTTAACAAAAGCACATGCTGATTTTGTTAGACCTGATGCAGATGGTGGACTGATCTTAGAATGGAAAAGAGAAGATACGAGAACACTCTTAACTATTGATGGTGCAGCCTTACATTTATCCTATGAAAACAATGGTAGCACTCCCATTTTTGTAGATGATATCCCATTTTTTAGTATTGACAACAATATTCTTCCTGCCAAAATTTTAAACTACGTCCCCAATTGCTTATTGAATGCTTGATATAATTGCAATAGAAAAAGATGATATCGCATGTCATTGGGTTTTTAATCCAAAGCATTTTTCTGATGCAATGCCAGCTTGTCTGGATTTAGATGTTCACGTTCACTTTACAAGTGGCAGTGCACATCCATATCATATGTCGGTTAATTCAAAAAATTTATGCGAAAAATATCCAGCAGACGTTCATAACTCTGGAATACTTCAAGCTGCAAGATTATCAGAGAGAAATAAAAAACATAGAAAAGATTACAATGAACAATATGTCGGTTTTATAAAAGCAAAAATAAAGGCTATTGAAAACATACAATACGATGACCATGCTTTAATCGTTGAACATGCACCAACAGAAGATAATTATTCTCACTGTAATATTGTACTGAAGTTCCCAGAATCCAGCAGCAAGCCAACAAAAGCAAAAAGAACTTTAATGGCAGATAATTTGAAAGAATGCTTTGGCAACGATATAGAAACGTTCCCAACTTCATAAAGCAACTTATTTTAAACTGCTTTAACTCTCATAATTTCCACTGATATTTTTTATTCAAGCATCCATTTAAATGATTATTTTGGAAAATAACTATTCCCACTCGATTGTTCCCGGAGGTTTGGATGTGATATCATAAACCACGCGGTTAATGCCGTGGACTTCGTTAATAATGCGTGTAGCGGTGCGGCCTAAGAACTCATGGTCAAAGGGGAAGTAATCCGCTGTCATACCATCGGTAGCTGTAACAGCTCGTAGCGCACAGACATTATCATAGGTTCTGCAATCACCCATCACCCCTACAGTCTTAACAGGCAATAACACAGCAAAGGCTTGCCAGATTTCATCATACAGCCCGGCCTTTTGAATCTCGTCAAGGTAGATCGTATCGGCTTTGCGTAAGATCTCGATTTTGCTTTGCGTAACTTCACCGGGGATGCGGATCGCCAGACCGGGACCGGGAAATGGATGACGGCGGATAAAATCTTCGGGCATACCAAGCTCGCGGCCAAGTGCTCTAACCTCATCTTTGAATAATTCACGCATAGGCTCGACCAGCTTCAGCTCCATATCTTCAGGCAAGCCGCCAACATTATGGTGGCTCTTAATAGTCTCGGAAGGACCGCCGGTGAAGCTAACGCTTTCAATTACATCGGGATAAAGTGTGCCTTGCGCTAGAAAATCAGCACCGCCAATACGCTTGGAACATTCATCAAATACATCAATAAACATTGAGCCTATGATTTTGCGTTTACGCTCAGGGTCATCAATTCCGGTCAAAGCGTGCAAGAAACGTTCGCTAGCATCTTCATGGATTAGCGGAATGTTATAGTTATCGCGGAACAGGCTAACGACTTGCCCGCTTTCGCCAGCGCGCATTAAACCGGTATCTACATAAATACAAGTAAGCTGTTCGCCAATTGCTTCATGGATCAATACTGCTGTAACTGAGCTATCAACGCCACCTGACAAGCCGCAAATAACTTTGGACTTACCAATTTGTGTACGGAGTTTGGCAATTTGCTCAGCGCGAAAAGACGACATCGTCCAGTCACCGCTACAACCGCAAACATTATGTGTGAAATTCTTTAAAAGCTCGCGGCCATGCAAAGTGTGAACAACTTCCGGATGGAATTGTACGCCATAAAACTGCCGCTCTTTGTCAGCAATAAAAGCATATGGTGCTCCATCGGATTTCGCGATAACTTCAAAACCATCGGGCAGACAAGCTACATGATCGCCATGACTCATCCAGACTTGTTCATGCGCATTTTTTTCCCAGACATTTGCTGTAATCTCAGAATCTTCAAGAACGTCAACATAAGCACGACCAAACTCACGAGAGCGTGCAGATTCCACGCGTCCGCCCAGTTGTTGCACCATAGTTTGCTGGCCATAGCAAATACCAAACACAGGCACGCCCATCTTAAACACAATCTCAGGAGCTGCCGGAGCATCGTCATCCAATACGCTGCTTGGTCCACCGGATAATATAATCCCACGCGGGTTAAGCATTTTAATGCGTGTTTCATCAGCTTGATTAAACGGCCAAATCTCACAATACACGCCGCTTTCACGTAAACGCCGGGCAATAAGCTGTGTTACTTGTGAGCCGAAATCCAGAATAAGGATATGATCGTGGGAAGAAGTCTGAGCTTTGGTCATGAAATTTCTTAAGCCTTTATCTATTGTTACTTTTTATATGCGCGTTTAAACGCCACGCAAGCTATATAACCTTTACGCTGGCAAGGTTTCTTTTTAACGCTAAATTGCTTGATCTTGAAGCAAAAAATTCATTTTACGAAAGATTTGCTTTTATTTTGGAAAATGCTTTAAAGTACCGAATATCTCAGTGAGTAAATATTATGAGTAATGAAATGAAAAATTTAAGCTCTTCAAATGTACAAACAGTTGTTTTAGTGCTCAATATGCAAGAGGGCATGTGTAAAGAAAGTAAGCAGATAGGCAATGATTCCAGCATTCCAAAAGATAATCGCCAATGGTTACAGCGTAAAGAAAATGAGGCCGCCGAAAATCGTAAAGGCTTTTTTAATGATTTGGCAGAAGACATACAGGGTTTTCTAAATAAAATGCGTAATTACGGTGCCCATATTGTCTGGGGTTTAAGTGATGAAAAGTTTAATGAACGCTTGGGTAATATCTATCATGGCATGAGCGCCAATGAAAAGATGGACAGCTTTCTGACTAAAACAGATGAATCTGCATATAAAGAAAATGTGGAATTCTTCGAAAAGCTAAAGCGAGATGCGGAAGCTGATGGAAAAACATTGGAAATTAAAGTTTGTGGTTCGTGGGTGGACTGTGTAGCAGACACGGTAATTGATTTATCTAAGGCCGGTTACGATGTGCAAATCGTTAGAAATCTGGTTTTACATGGATCAGAGACATCTGTGTCATCTAATCAGCGAAAGAGCGCGTATACGGGTTTTATTATTGAGCGTACAGGTGAGGACACAGGTAAGGGAACAAAGATCAGCGAAACTGCAGGGGGAATTTTAGCCGAACAAAGAAACATTGTGTGTCAAAACAGCTCGTTTTCGATGTTCCATCTACTAGATTAGCGTAACATGAAAAAGCTATTTTAGATTGTGCAAGACTTTGAACAATGTTTTAATGGTGCTCTTGTGCCGATTATCGTTCTTTGAAGAGAATTGAGGTTGACATAGTTTTGCATGAATAAAAGGTATAAGCCGTGAATAAAACGACATTCTCTTTTGAATTATTTCCACCTAAAACAGAAAAAGCGGCAGAAAATTTATGGGCGGCATTGCCTGACCTTGTTTCTTTGAACCCCAAATTTATGACAGTTACTTATGGCGCAGGAGGGACAACCAAAGAGGGCACATCTGAAACAATTAATCAGATCATGGGGAAATATAAAATACCTGTTGGCTCGCATCTGACTTTTATTAATTCCACAAAAAGTGATCTGCGTAGTTATATCGATGATTTATGGAATAAGAATGTGCGTCATATTGTCGCTTTGCGCGGAGATATGTCTAAAGTGCTAAACTGGCCGCTAGATCAAGACAGCGAATATTTCCAATACACATCTGATTTCGTTGAGGGGATAAAAACCTGGTATCCTGAAATGGAAATATCAGTCGGAGCTTATCCAGAGAAACATCCTGACGCACCATCTATGGAAGCAGATATTACTGCTCTTAAAGATAAATGTGATGCAGGGGCTACGCGAGCTATAACACAATTATTTTTCGAGAATAAAGATTATTATTACTTTATAGAAAAATGTGAGAAGGCGGGTATTAATACACCGATCGTACCGGGACTTTTGCCTATTCATGACTTTAAGGGAATGTGTAATTTTGCCAAGCGCTGTCATGCTAGGATTCCTGTGCATCTATATGAAAGATTTGAACCTTTTGTAGATAAACCGGAAGACGCGCAAAAACTGGCAATACAAATTTTGATGGAACAAGCTGAAGATCTCACAAAACATGGTGTGGAGCACATTCATTTTTACACACTCAACAAATCAGATATTACAAAAAATGTCGTAAAAACTCTTTTTAGCTGATAAGTGTCTTTCGCTGACCTTAAGAATAAGCCAGTATATCTGACAATAATATCTGACAATAAATAAGCAAAGAATTAGAAATAACGTAGTAAAAGGAGACATTTTCCCATGGCTTTAGCAACAAACTTAGGATTTCCCCGTATTGGCGATATGCGCCAGCTTAAAAAAGCTGTGGAGGGGTACTGGAAGGGAACCCTTGCGCAAGGCGAGTTATTAGAACAAGCCAAAGATTTGCGAAAACATAATTGGCAAGCACAAGAAAAAGCCGGATTGGATCATATTCCCTCCAATGACTTTTCCCTTTATGATCATGTTTCGGGCTTGACAGCTACGCTGGGATTAGTGCCAAAGCGCTATGGATGGGATGGATCAACCGTTGATCTGGATACATATTTCGCCATGGCACGCGGTGCACAGCATGGTGGGCTGGATGTAACCGCTATGGAGATGACAAAATGGTTTGATACAAATTACCATTATATTGTGCCTGAATTTGAAGAAGGAATGACTCCTAAACTCTCTTGCAATAAAATTTTTGATTATTATCAAGAGGCTAAAGATCTGGGCATTCAAACGCGTCCGGTTATTATTGGTCCTGCAACTTATGTATTCCTTGGTAAAGCGCAATATGACGGGTTCTCACATGAGGATATGGTGAAAAAACTTATCCCTGTTTATAACGAAATCCTACAGAAACTCAGCGATATGGGGGCAGAATGGGTGCAAATCGATGAGCCGATTTTCAGTCTTGATTTATGTTCAATCGGGCAGAGCGCAGTCAATGCGGCTTATAATAACGGTGCAACAAGCATAAATAAACCTGAAGGATTAAAGCTTCTTATTACGTCTTATTTTGATACGCTGCGCGGTAATGCGGATTTATTCTATAACTTACCGGTTGATGCTGTGCATATTGATTTATGTCGTGGCCCTAATCAAGCTAATACAGGTGCTAATAATGCACAATTAACTTTGAATGAGGCACTGGAAAAAATTGGTGATGATAAAATACTATCGCTAGGTATTATAGATGGGCGCAATATTTGGCGCAATAATCTTTCAGCTTCTCTGGAAATGTTGGAAAAAGCAGTCGGTAAGCTTGGCACAGATAGAATTTTTGTTGCGCCGTCCTGTTCTTTGCTACACACGCCGGTTGATCTGAACAGCGAAACACAAATGGAGGAAGATCTTAAAAGCTGGATGGCGTTTGCTATGCAAAAAATCGAAGAGATTTCAACGCTTACCAAAGGCTTAAATGATGGGCGCGTAAGCATTGAAGAACAAATATCTTACAGTGACGCGATTCAGGAGCAGCGCAGAACATCAACTCATATTCATTGTGACGCAGTTAAACAACGTGTTGCATCCATCACACCGGAAATGAAGTGCCGCAAAGCACCATTTGCCGAGCGCGAAAAGCTTCAACGAAAAGCTATTGATTTACCGCTTTATCCGACAACATCAATCGGATCATTCCCGCAAACACCTGAAATCCGTAAAATCCGTGCTGCGCGCAAAAAAGGCAAAGTAAGTGACGCAGATTATAAAGATGCAATTCAGGCGGAAATACGTTCTGTAATAAAATTTCAACATGAAATAGATATAGATATTCTGGTTCATGGTGAGGCTGAACGTAACGATATGGTCGAGTATTTCGGTGAACAACTTGATGGTTTTGCTTTTACAAAATTCGGATGGGTGCAATCTTATGGCTCGCGTTGTGTAAAGCCGCCAATCATTTACGGGGATGTGTCACGCCCGAAAGCTATGACTGTTGAATGGTCGGAATATGCACAAAGCCAGACAGACAAAGTTATGAAAGGCATGCTTACCGGACCGGTGACTATATTGCAGTGGTCTTTTGTGCGCGACGATCAGCCGCGTAGTGCAACATCACGCCAGATTGCTTTGGCTATACGTGATGAAGTAGCCGATCTGGAAAGTGCCGGTATTCGTATTATCCAAATTGATGAAGCAGCATTTCGCGAAGGATTACCTTTGCGTAAAAATGACTGGAAAGCCTATCTTGATAGAGCTGTAAAAGACTTCCATGTCACATCATGCTGCGTAAATAATGAAACACAAATCCATACTCATATGTGTTATTCAGAATTTAATGATATTATCGAATCTATTGCAGCTATGGATGCAGATGTTATCTCGATTGAAACATCACGCTCTCAGATGGAATTATTGGATGTTTTTGTCGCATTTAAATATCCAAATGAAATCGGTCCCGGTGTGTATGATATTCACTCTCCACGTGTGCCAAGCGTTGAGGAAATGGTTGATTTGCTGGAAAAAGCCAAAGATGTACTGGAAGAGCGCCAAATCTGGGTTAATCCAGATTGCGGCTTGAAAACACGCGGTTGGGCAGAAGTAAAACCGGCACTTACAAATATGGTTAAGGCGGCAAAAATTATGCGCGAACGTGCATGTACTGTAGAGTCGCCGGATTTAGCTTAATCTTTTCTACGTAAAATAGCTGTAAAGAATCCGTCTGTGCCATGATGCGCAGGGCTTAACTGCATATATGGAGAGCCAAGTTCAAGATTTTCATCGATTGGACTAACTTCAAACTCAGGATGTTCGTCAAGAAAATGCGCGATCTGGTTTTCATTTTCTGCGGAGAAAAGCGAACATGTTGCATAAACCAGCTTACCGCCGGGTTTTACGCATTTCCATGCACTGTCAAGAATCTGTGCTTGAATAACAATAAGCTCGT
Organism: Alphaproteobacteria bacterium; assembly: GCA_023140905.1. Taxonomy (GTDB): domain Bacteria; phylum Pseudomonadota; class Alphaproteobacteria; order Micavibrionales; family Micavibrionaceae; genus UBA1672. The sequence continues at coordinate 8,576 of JAGLKS010000147.1, forward strand.
CCAAAGCCGGTCCGTAAGTCTGCCAGCGCATATCAGGGTTACGCCTCCACGTACCACTACCGCTGCAAGGTGCATCTATCAGTACAATGTCGAATTTGCCTTTTTGGCGTTTCATCCATTTCTTATTACGCTCATCAAGCAAGGCCCGAACCTCAATAATATCAGCCAGTCCTGCCTTTTTATAGCGCTTACGCCCATTCTCCAGCCGTCTTTCATCTGTGTCCATAGCAACGACACGTCCTTTACGTTGCATGGCGGAAGCTAGCGCTAATGTTTTTCCACCGGCTCCAGCGCAATAATCAAGAACTTGCATTCCCGGTTGAGCATCACATAGCCAAGCAATAAGCTGCGAACCTTCATCCTGAATCTCAATCCAGCCTTTACTGAAAGCTTTTGTGTGCGAGAGATAAGCTTTGTTTCCACAGCGCAAAGCCCATGGACATAACTTGCATTCACTTACTTTAACGCCATCAGCTTCAAGGTAATTCATGACTTTTTCTTTATCAGCCAAAAACGTATTGACGCGCAAATCCAATGTAGCCGGTTCCAGCATTGCTGTCATTTCTTCAGCAAAGGCATTACCAAAACGTGTGCGAAGCAAAGCTTCATGATCTGGAGGGCATTCAACACGCACAGCCTCGGACATGTCTTTGCGCATTAAAGATTCTCCCAATATCTTACGGGCGAAGGCTAATTCCTCATCACCAAGAGTCTCAGGAGCATATTTAGAGCTGTCAAATAAATCGTTAAGGCGTTTCTCATCGGCATGTTCTCCCAGAACAATCCAGCCAACAACTCTAGTGCGTGGCGTATCAGGTGTTTTTGTGCGCTCCAGCCACCATCCTAAACGAGCGTGTGCACGCGTGATGCTATATACGCTTTCTGCAATATAGCTGCGGTCTTTAGATCCGATATAACGGCGCACGCGCATGTAATCGCCTACGCATTTATTCAAGGGAACGCGTGATATTTGCGAACTTTCTAAAATCTCAATAATAGCTTTAATTCTTGATGCCGGTTTCATATGTTTGTGCTTCTTTTGTTACTGCATGAAGGTTTTGTCCAAAACCGGAATATCTTCCATGATGATTTCATGATCCGACATTGTAACTTTACCATTTGGTTGAACAAAGACCTGTACGCCGAACAGAGCATCTTTGAGCATCATAAAAGCATTAATGACGTATGTCTTGTCTTGTCTTTTTTCAGCCAGTTCCAACGGGCTTAATGCCTTATTGAGAGATTGTTTAATTTCGGAAGACGGTTCTTCTTTCCATTGAATATGATCTGCTGTTTCACAAATTATAAATTGTCCATATCGCCCTTTCACGTGTCCAAAATAGAACCGTACATATTCTATAATGTTTTCCTCGTTTAGAGAAATTGGCACGTCTTCATTGAGTTTTTGGATTGTTTTGTAATCCCAGTCAATAATTGTGAATTCCATAGTGTGGTTTTTCTGGAATACAAAACGCTGAAGAGGTGGCATTGTTGTGTGATCGGCAATACTTAGAAATCTATAATCGGGGTAATAAGGAAGTTCTATAGCAAGGATAGTTGTTTGTAGCGCATCGAATGTAGATCCGTCTATCCGGTCATTAAGAACATCGAGGATTGATGCAATTTCGGCTAATTCTAATTTGGTATAAGCTTCGTCGAACATGTTTATTGCACTTTGATTATTATGGTTTAGTTATTTTAAGGAATATAGTTTGGTAAATAGTAAATGGTGATTCGCAAAGATTGTACGCATTAACGTTATAGTGACAATTTTATGTCTAAAAATCAAGATAAGGACACGGGAAAAACTTGTGAACGACTCACATAGCTTTCCATGTATAAATCTTTGGATGAAGTTACCCATATATTGTCCCATGCGTTTGATATGGAGTCATCCCATATGGAAAAGCTCCATACATGAAAAAGTATAAAAATGACTCGACAAATAGCGACTCACTAGAGTCATTTTAATCTTGGTTATTTGTACGTTGTGAACAACTTTGAGGATGAATTTGCATCCCCGTTATTCACAGGACCTACATACTACTAAAACCTTTAATAAATAAATAATATATTTTTATTTCTTCCTTGCTATGTGTTTTTCTCTGGGAATAATAAAGCAATATTCGTTGAGTTATGATTTTGTGTGTTATTAGCTTTTCAAAGGAAATAAATGAACTATCGGAAAAATACTTTTCTGGAAATGGTTAAGGAAGGAAAGCCAGATTGTGTGCTTTTCCAGTTTGTGTATCAGGCTGTATGGTTTATATTTAGCCATGGTTATGGTATTCGTAAAGAAACGCCCGTAGAGCATATGAAAATGATGGTGAAAATTATCAAAGAGCAAGGAGCACCGGGATGAGTGAAAAGGTGCGTGATGCTAAGACTAAAATAGCTGTTGTGCTGTTTAATTTTGGGGGGCCGGATTGCATGGAAGCTGTTAAGCCTTTTTTGTTTAATTTCTTTATGGACCCCAATGTTATCCGTTTGCCATTACCTTTGCGTTATATGCTGGCATGGATAATTTCCTACAGGCGTTCAAAATATGAAGCCGGTATATTTCGTGAAAGTCCAGAAGATGAATCTCCGATTCTGGATAATACGCGCACACAAGCGAGGGTTTTGGAAAAAGTGCTGAATGGAGAAGCAATGGGAGGCGATGAAGCTTATAAATGTTTTGTTTGTATGCGTTACTGGCATCCTATGGCGCAGCAAGTCATACATGATGTACGTAATTGGGGTGCTGAGCATATTGTTTTGTTACCGCTTTATCCGCAATATTCGACAATGACAACGTGGTCTTCAATCAATGAATGGAAAAAAGCTGCATTTGAGGCTGGCATAAGCAATGTTCCGGCTTCTTTAACATGTTGTTATCCTGAAAATGATGGTTTTATTCAAGCATCTACGGAAAATATAATAGTGCGTTTAAAACAAGCACTTAGTGACAAGCATAAGAAAATCAGAGTTTTATTTTCTGCACAGGGTTTGCCGGAAAGTATAATTCGCCGTAGAGATCCCTACCAATATCAATGTGAACGCAGTGCCAGACGCATTGTTAGACATTTGAAAGCGTGGTTTGAAGAAGAGTCGGAGGGAAACATAGAAGATTTTGATTGGCAAAGTTGCTATCAAAGCCGGGTTGGGCCTATGAAATGTATAGGGCCATCAATTGAAGATGCAATTAAAGAGGCTGCAAAAGATGGTTGTGCCGTAATTATTTATCCCCATGCTTTTACACAAGAACGTGTAGAAACGCTTGTAAAGCTAGATATTGAGTATCGAGAATTAGCCGAGCGTTTGGGAATAGATGGTTATTACAGGGCGGCGACTGTTGGAACACATCCAGCTTTTATTGCCGGGCTTGTAGAGCTTGTATGTGGTGTTAAGGGACGCAATGATATCACAGCAGAAAAGCATGAATGTATGTGTCCCGAATATTATAAGCGTTGCTGTATGCGTGAAGGTCAGTTATGAACTGAAGACTAATGTGTAGAACTGAAATATATTAGACCCGCTTAAGAAAATTCCTTGGTACGATTATGCAGTCTTTTTAGGGGTTGTATTATAGGGTTGAGAAATGCGCTGAATCAAATTGTGGATAATCCCTTGACTCTTTTAGTAAGTCTGGTTATAAGAAATTTGCCTTTAAGAAAATTCCAGAAAGATTTGGGTTATTTTCGCCGTATATATGCGGCATGGATAAAAGCTTACAATAAAATGATAACTATGAAATCGTGCGTTTTATCCAAAACGGAAAGGTTGATTACATCTTTTTCCAATTGAGTGCCAACTAAATTATGAGTATTTCATGAATTTACAGGAATTAAAATCACGCTCTCCTGCCGAGTTGTTGGCTTTTGCCGAAGAACTTGAAATAGAGAACTGCAACACAATGCGCAAACAAGATATGATGTTTGCAATTTTGAAACAGCTGGCTAGCCAGAATGTTCCCATTTCCGGTACAGGGGTATTGGAGGTTTTGCAAGACGGTTTTGGCTTCTTGCGATCTCCTGAAGAAAATTATTTACCGGGACCGGATGATATTTATGTTTCGCCTTCGCAAGTGCGGCGCTTTGGTTTGCGTACCGGAGATATTGTTGAAGGGGAAATTCGTGCTCCAAAAGATTCCGAGCGGTATTTTGCTCTTTTGAGGGTTGGTTTAATCAGTAACGAGACACCCGAAAAGCTGCGTCATCGTATTAATTTTGATAACCTTACCCCTCTTTATCCAGATCGCAAAATTACTCTCGAAATTGATGATCCAACTAAAAATAATAGCGTACAACGTGTTATTGAACTGACTTCTCCGATTGGTTTTGGTCAGCGGGCATTGATTGTGGCTCCGCCGCGTACCGGTAAGACGGTTATGTTGCAAAATATTGCGACCTCTATTGCGGCTAATCATCCAGATGTATATTTGATTGTTCTTCTTATTGATGAACGTCCGGAAGAAGTAACCGATATGGCACGCTCTGTTCATGGTGAAGTTGTATCTTCTACGTTTGATGAACCCGCATCCCGTCACGTACAAGTGGCCGAGATGGTCATGGAAAAAGCCAAGCGTCTTGTGGAGCATAAACGTGATGTTGTGATCTTGCTGGACTCTATAACACGTCTTGCAAGGGCTTATAACACGGTTGTACCCTCTTCCGGTAAAGTTTTGACTGGTGGTGTGGATGCTAATGCATTGCAGCGTCCCAAGCGCTTCTTTGGAGCTGCACGGAATATTGAGCAGGGCGGTTCTCTGACCATTATTGCTACAGCTTTGATTGATACGGGATCACGTATGGATGAGGTGATCTTTGAGGAATTCAAAGGAACCGGTAACTCCGAGATCGTTCTGGATCGTAAGATTGCTGATAAACGTGTCTTTCCGGCAATTGATATTAAAAAATCCGGCACACGAAAAGAAGAGCTTTTGGTTGATAAAGACACATTGCAAAAAATGTGGGTATTGCGCCGTATTCTCAATCCTATGGGTACAGTTGATGCCGTTGAATTCTTGCTTGGTAAACTTAAAACTACCAAGAATAATGATGAATTCTTCAGATCTATGAACCAGTAATTTCAAAAATATTATAGTCGTTTGATAGCTCAATAAAATAGCGGTGATCTAAAACAACTATTGGAGATAGATAAATGATTATTCCACGTATTTATACTGACGAGAGTGGAGAAACGCATTTTGGAAATGTGGATGTTCCTATAAAAGATAGTGGCTATATTGGTTTTTTATCCGAGACTCTTCCTGTAACCGGTATTATATTTAGAGAAACGCCAGCAGATATACAATTATGAATGGCACAACGCTCCAAGTCGGCGTTACGTTATTATTCTGGAAGGAGATGTAAAATTTACGGTTTCTGACGGAGAAGAAAAAGAGTTTTTTGCAGGGGATGTTGTGTTACTGGAAGACACAACAGGCAAAGGGCATTATGCCCAGACTATTAGTAATAAAGTTAGAAAATCTATCTTTGTAATACTAGATTAGATACTCTCAGGCGCTTGTTAGTTTCTGTTTGCCCAGCTCATTAGTGAATGTATTCTATGCGCATAAAACTCCGGGTGTGAGCTCGTGAGATGTAGTGCTTCCGAACAAAAGGTTTCACTATTATGTGCCTAAACATATGCTACACTCTTCATGCGGTCGAAGACAGGACACC
>JAGLKS010000148.1 GCA_023140905.1 Alphaproteobacteria bacterium
TATTCCCGGACAACCGGTAAAGATGTGACTCTTTGCTTAAAAAGACTCCTGTGCCAAAGCATGATTGTTGTTGCTCACCTCTGTGTCGAAAATTTTATCGGTGAGTTCACACATTATGGATTCTATATCTTCATCACGAAGGCCTAAAATATCAAGAGCATTCTCTTCAAATACATACATAAGGCTGTCGCAAGCAAGCCCAATTCCAAGCATACAACTTATGGCATCCGCAAGATGTACGATATATGTTAGTTTTTTATGTGTCTTCGCTTTATCCGGCCGGTGGTGATATTTCACTGCTTCCACGAGGCTGCGCGGAAGGTTCCATTTTTTAATTATTCGCCAACCAATTTGAGAATGATCAAAACCAAGGACTTCTTGTTCTGTTCTATCAAATGGGACTCTGTCGCTCTTAGATTTCTCAATGATTTGAATAAAATATTCTTCTGCATAACTACTCAGTATGATCTTGCCAATATCAAGTAACAGTCCTGCAATGTAAGCTTCCTCAGACTCCTTAAACCTGATACGCTTTGCGATTATTCTCGCACAGGTTGCGCAACATATGGAATATTGCCATAACATTCCTTTTTCAAGAGCATATGCTGATATTTCGTCATTTAACATTTCTTGTGCGGATGAGTTTAACGCGATACTTTTAACTGTATCAAGGCCAAGACAAACTATTGCATAGGATATCGTTGATATCTCCCTGGAAAACCCATAATAAGATACGTTTGCAAGTCTAAGTATGTTAGCTGCTAATTTTGGATCGCGTTCAAGCACTTTTGCCAGATCTTGAACAGAAGATTTAGGATTTCTTGTGAGTTCAAGTATTTGTGTAATACTTTGTGGCAAAGGCGGCATATCTTTTACTTTGACTAACAATTTTGCAAGAGTTATTTTACGCATACCTTCACCTCTCTATTAAATTAAATATCATCCAGCAGAAAAATGATACTGATCTCAAGTAAATTTCGCAACTATTATGCCATTTTATCGCTTATTGATTTGCATCCATTTATGTAGTTGACAAAAACATGTTTAAACCAATAATAAGTACCGAAAATTTTCAACGATTCTATTACACGTGTCCCATTGCACAACACATATTGATTATTTAAGGAAAAAATGTTCCATTGCAAAACAGGATATATAACGGGACAGATCTACTTAAAAATTATTGACTGCTGGTTCAATTACTACTTCCTGTATTTGAAAAGTCGGCGTCCCTGCCATACACTCTGTGATTGAACCAGCAGTATTTAAATGTAAAACACAAATCCGTATTACTACTTACCAGATTGTCGTATACAATGATCGCTTAATGATTATTCTGAACTATACACTACGTAATAATGCGGGTAAAAATAGAATACAAACCAGCTTACCCGATTTCCAAAAAACCTTCTCACATTTCTTATAAATACTCCTTAAACGCATGAGACAGCTTATGTATAGTATCAAAAAGCATGCCAAGGGCAGTGAATTGTTTAGTATTTTCCTTTTTAAGTGGCGCCCAGTAATAACTCTTGAAGTTAAAATAACTTACACATATTCTAAAGAGTATAACCATTGTACCCGTTGAGCGAATGAAGTTGAATTTCCAGGGAACACATGCACCATGGCACAGTAACGGGCGGCACGATAGTGTGCCATGACACACTATTAAAAGCAGGGATTATGAGCGGACTGAAAGT
>JAGLKS010000149.1 GCA_023140905.1 Alphaproteobacteria bacterium
TTCTGTACTATTCTTAAGTGGAACTACTATAGTAGTTTTATGACTTGAACGACTGCATATTTACAATTTTCTCAGATTGCAATAACGGTGCTATTATTTTCCCCAAGAGCGTGTCCATGATTTCCTGATTTCTAGCAATAACAAGGCCTTCATGTGTATCAGAAAATTCGAAAGGTGCTCCAGACCATCTTGAGATAACCGCATTGTTATGTTTTAGAAAAGCAATTCCCGGCAGGTGATCCCACGGATATGTCACTTTAAAGATCAGAAAATCTATTTGACCCAGTAATAATTGGCGATACGTAACAATAGACGGTTCGTCTATACGGTTCAGGATAATATCCTGATGTTTTTGTTTTAATTTCTGAACTTCAGGGAAACTGTGAAGCTTCTTGCCAATCATGCCTTTAAACGGCTTTGTTGCTTGCTGAGCATTTTTCTCATTATTGAGGCTCTTGATTTGTACGATTAAGATATAGTGCTATTTGCAATTCTATTTGCCGTGCCAAATCATTTAGAGCATTTTCCCGCGTATTTTGTTCAGAAACACGCGTTGCAAATTCACTGTTCATAATGTTGTAACTTGAAGATGATTTGAAGCTACGCTTTATTGTTTCTTCTCCACTTTCATTATCAATAAGTGTCATGGTCATTGAAAGTGTAAGTTGCGCACGTGTAGCATCAGACGTAACCGTAATATCCATATCATAGGTTGTTTCAGTTATTTCTGAAATATCGAGTGTATAACGCGATTCAATCGAGCTGCCATTTTTGTAAAAACGGTCAATCAAAGCGTTGCGCAAGAATTGTCCTTCACGATTTGGAATGTTGTTAATCTCAATTTGCGCTAGTTGCTCTTGAACGCCTGCATTTTGTTCAACTCCACCAATAGACTGGGAGTTACCATACATGGGTTGAAAACCGCATGCTGTACATAAAAGGCATGTTGCTGCACTTAATATTATTTGTTTTTTCATGTGTCGTTTATCCTACTACAATATTAACAATGCGTCCCGGTACATAGATAAATTTGCGCAATGTTTTACCGTCCATTGCACGTTGAATTTTTTCTTCTGCCATAGCGGCTTCTTGTGCTTGCGTTTCATCGGCATCAGCAGGCAAAGTGATTGTTGCACGCAGTTTGCCGTTAATCTGTACTCCCAATGTAATAGTATCAGAAACAAGTAAGTTTTCATCATAAGACGGCCATGCATATCCTGCCAGCATATCTGTTTGTCCTAATGCACTTGACCACAACTCTTCAGCCAAGTGTGGGCAAATCGGGTTTATCAGAATAATAAAAGCGCGTACAGCCTCATCCAAAGCAGGTTTATCTGTGTTGTTTTGTAGTTTGAAGGTGCTGATTGCATTATAGAACTCACGCAAATATGCTATGGCTTTGTTCATAGCAAAGGCTTCGATGGCGTCGCCCATAGTTTTTATGGTCTTATGAGTTATACGGCGAAGCTTTTTGGCTTTATCTGATAAAGCGCTTTCATCAGTTATTGGCATAGTTGTTTGATTTTTGCTTATATCCATGTCCATGAAAGTGGCATAGACTTTGTTTATAAAACGCCAAGCTCCTTCGATACCGCTTTCTGTCCATTCAAGATCACGCTCCGGCGGAGAGTCTGACAAAATAAATAAACGTGCAGCATCCGCGCCATACGTATTCAATATATCTTCGGGATCAATCACGTTTTTCTTGGATTTAGACATTTTGATGATCGGGCCGATTGTTATAGGCTCTCCGGTTTCACGGTGTACCCATTCGCCATTATCATTCTTCACAGCCTCAGTTGGGAAAAGCCACTTGCCTTGTGCATCCTGATATGTCTCATGTGTGACCATTCCTTGAGTGAACAAACCGTTAAATGGCTCGTCTGTTCCTTCGATAAAGCTGCAATCGCGCATGATCTTGGTGAAGAACCGCGCATAAAGCAGGTGAAGCACAGCATGCTCTACCCCGCCGATATATTGATCTACGCCACGGAAGTTTTTATCGGATGTCGGTGTGACCCAGTATAAAACTTTATCTTTATCTACCGGTAAATCCGGATTCTTTGCATCACAATAGCGGAACTGATACCAGCTACTTTCAAAGAATGTATCAAATGTATCTGTTTCCCGTCGTGCAGCTTTGCCGCATTTGGGACAAGTGCAGTTTTTCCATGTCGGGTGATGCTCTAGCGGATTGCCCGGCTTATCAAACGTTACATCTTCCGGTAGTTCTATGGGAAGCTGGTCTTCAGGCACAGGCACAACGCCGCAATCCTCACAATAAATCACCGGAATTGGGCAGCCCCAATAGCGTTGGCGGCTAACACCCCAATCACGTAAGCGGTATTGTGTTGTACCAAAACCTGTATTTGTTTCTTCACATCGTTTGATGATTTCAGCCTTAGCGCTTTCCACATCCATGCCATCAATAAACTCAGAATTTGCCAGCGTGCCTTCCCCTGTATAGGCTTCGTCATCGCAGGTGAAGTTTTCCGCGTCTTCAGGAATGACTACAGGGAGGATCGGCAGATTATATTTGCTAGCAAAATCATGGTCGCGCTGGTCATGAGCAGGTACGCCAAAAACAGCTCCTGTTCCGTAATCCATCAAAATGAAATTAGCGATATAGACCGGAACTTCGCGGCCTAATAAAGGATGCGTTGCTGTATATCCAGTATCAAAACCAATTTTATCGGCTTTTTCGATGGCCGCTTCAGAGGTTCCGCAGGACTGGCATTCCTGAATAAATGCGTCAAAGCCATCTTTGCCCCCGGCTAATTCTTTTGCCATCGGGTGATCCGGTGCTAATGCAAGGAAAGATGCGCCAAATAGCGTATCAGGCCGTGTTGTGAAAACTTCGATCTTATGATCTGTGCCTGTAACGTTCCATTTGAATTGCAAACCAACAGATTTACCAATCCAGTTTTCCTGCATAATGCGTACTTTATCAGGCCAGCGATCCAGCTTTTTCAAATCGTCCAGAAGCTCGTCTGCGTAATCTGTGATTTTCATAAACCACTGACTGAGCTTGCGGCGTTCTACAGGAGCATTTGTACGCCAGCCTTTGCCGTCTATCACTTGCTCATTAGCCAGCACAGTATTGTCAACCGGATCCCAGTTGACCATGGATTCTTTGCGGTATGCGATGCCTTTTTCCAGAAATTTTAAGAACATGCGCTGTTCATGCCCGTAATATTCAGCATCACATGTCGCTATTTCTCTGGACCAGTCAATTGATAAGCCCATGGATAAAAGCTGCTTTTTCATGGAGGCAATGTTTTCATGGGTCCATTTATCGGGATGCTCACCGCGTTCTATAGCCGCGTTTTCCGCAGGCAAGCCAAGGGCATCCCATCCCATCGGATGTAAAACGTTAAAGCCTTGAGCTGTTTTATAGCGTGCAACGACATCGCCTAGCGTATAATTGCGAACATGTCCTACATGGATACGCCCTGAAGGATATGGAAACATTTCCAGCACATAATATTTAGGCTTGCTTTTATCTTCGCTCACAGTGAAGACATTGGCTTGTGTCCATTTCTCACGCCATTTGGTTTCAGTTTCCTTGATATTATATCGCTCTGCCATCGTCTTTTCAAATTTCGCTTTTTTAATATTTTACCGGTTTCCCCAGTTTATTTTGTAGGTCTATTTTGCTAAATGAGCAATGCGTAATTCACGAGCGCGTGACAAAACAGCATCTTCCAGCTTACGTGCTGTTTCTTCCGAGTTTTGCGCATCGTTCCACGTATTCCCTTTTTTCACCTGACGGAATGTACGCACTCGTATGCCATCAGCTCTTAGTTCACGGCCCATAACAAAGGCATTAATCTTTATGCGTTCGTTGGGCTTTTGTGTGTCTGTGTACCAGTCAGTTAGAATTACTCCGCCAAACGGATCGGCACTGGCAAGAGGCATAAAGGACACTGTATCAAGTGTTGCCCGCCATAAGAAGCTGTTCACGCCAATAGCGCTTGCACCTTCATTTTTCTTGCGGTTACCTAAAATACCGCCATCACTTGAGAAAATGCCGGCCTGCTTTTCGTATATATCCGAATCATATTGCTTGCCATCACGATTTTCAGGATATTTTGCTTCGGTTTTGATGGTATCACATCCTGTTAATAGACACGAAGACACGAAGAAAAGTGCCCCTGCAAAAATCACACTATGTGCTTTGTTTTTGAACGTGTTCATTCTTTCACACCTTAAAAATTGCTTGCTATTTATCCTTGAGCTTCCTTCATTAGCACGCCTATCTAAGTGTAACAAGAGTGATTAGTGTTGCAAAATTGCAACGCCATACAAAAATGTTGCACAAATAACATAAAACCGCGTTGACGATAGATTCATGTAGTGGCGTAATGGGTGCGTCTCTCTGATATGGGGGGACTTTGAACTATTAACTATTAAGTCCCGATATTGGGTTTAGCTTTAACTATATAGTCATCTTCTCTGGGTAATTAAGGGAAATGATTGGAGAAAATAAAATGAAAAAACTACTACTTGCTAGCGTTGCAATCAGCGGACTTGCTTTTGCTGCCCCTGCACATGCTGATGTTGATCTTGAGCTTGGCGGTTACTTCAAAGGTTACGGAGCTTTTGTAAGTCAAGACGAAATTGCTAACACAGACGTTAACAGCTTTGATATGCTTCGTAATTCAGAAGTGTATATCGGTGGCGAAACAACTTTGGACAATGGCCTAACAGTTGGTGTTCACTTTGAATTCGACACAGATTCTGCTGATAATGCAACAAGCCATGTTGGTGAATCTTATCTGTACTTCTCAGGCGACTGGGGACGTGTGAATGTTGGTGAAGAAAGTGGCGCAGGCTACCTTCTACAAGTTGCAGCTCCTTCTGCAGACTCCAATGTTGACGGTATTACACAATTCATCAATCCATTCACAAACCAAGTTGCTGGTACAGTTACATTTACTGCTCCTAATTTGGACTATAGAATGGTTGATACTGGTAACATTGACAAACTTACATACTTGTCACCAATCATGAACGGTTTGCAACTTGGTGTGTCTTATACACCTGACACAGCCAAATATGCAGCACCTGCCGGTCTTGGTACTGAAACCAACGTAGCAGGCGTATATAATGACGCTTACGAAGTTGCTGTTCGTTATGAAGGCGAATTTGAAAATGTTGGCGTGATTGCCGGTGCAGGTTATTCTGTTGTAAAAGAAGAAGCTGGTTCAACTGCTACAGACAACCAAGAAGCATGGAACATTGGCTTAGACCTAGATGTTTCTGCATTCGGTATTGGTATGGTCTACATGGAAAACAATAATGGTGAAGCTGGAACTGGCGTTGATGCCGGTGACACAGAAACTTTCGTTGTTGGTGTTGATTATACAACCGGTCCTTTCAAACTTGGTGCTACTTACTACAATGCAGAAGACAAGTCTACAAACGGTATCGAATTTGACCGTTATACAGCTGGTGTTGTTTATGAATACGGCCCAGGTATGACTTTCCGTGGTTCTGTTCAAGTTCTTGAGCAAGACAACGTAACGGGTACATCTGATACAGACGGTACTGCTGTTCTTCTAGGTACACAAGTTAACTTCTAATTTGAAGTTTAGTTTAGTGATTTAAAGATTATTGATTGGGCGCTTGTACTTCTTGAGTACTTTTGGGCGCCCTTTCTTTTTGATTGCTTCTATATTGATAAGACGTTATTTTTCCGCCATGACAATGACTGTTGAGAAAAACTTAAATACCGTACGCGAAAAAATAGATAACGCTGCCCGGCAGTGGGGGCGCACTGGCGATGATGTTCAGCTGATTGCCGTAACTAAACACAAATCTGATGAAGACATACAAGAACTATTGGATGTGGGTCATCGTTTGTTCGGAGAGAATCGTGTGCAAGAAGCTTATGAACATTGGCAAGCACGGAAAGATTCCGGTTTATATCCAGATTTACAATTGCATTTAATTGGTCCGCTACAATCGAATAAAGTTAAAGATGCTGTTGGCTTGTTTGATGTTATCGAGACAGTAGACAGGGAAAAACTTGCCCGTAAACTGAGCACTGTTATGCAAGATGCGGGGATATATTTACCTTATTTTATTCAAGTTAATACAGGAGAAGAGGAACAAAAAGCTGGAATAGCTCCGCGTGAACTTTCTGATTTCTTAGGGTTTTGCCGAAATGAATGTGTTCTTAATATTGTGGGGTTAATGTGCATTCCACCGGTCGATGATTCTCATGCTTTGCATTTTGCTCTTTTGCACAAATTAGCTAAAGAACATGGTTTGAAACAACTTAGTATGGGAATGAGTGCTGACTATGAAAAAGCGATAGCTCATGGTGCAACGTATGTGCGTATAGGCAGCGGGCTTTTTGGGGTATGATAGCTTGGGTTATTGCTTCTAGTCTAGGGTCAGGACCTATTAATTATATCCATTCTGCGCACGCATAATTTTTGAAAAGATGTTCCGTGAAAAACGCACAGGTAATAGTGGTTCTATTGCCAAGTGGTTTACACGAACAGATACAAAAATTTGCAGCGCCCTGACGGGTTTAAATTTACAGACAAA
>JAGLKS010000015.1 GCA_023140905.1 Alphaproteobacteria bacterium
CCGCAACCCCGTTTTTAAAACGGGGTCTATATTAAATCTCTTTCGGGTTTTATTCCCCGTAGCTTGCTGCGGGGTTACGGCTTGTATAACGTCAGGAAGAAAATAAAATAGTTGCGACTGGCGTTATTTAGTCATTTTTAAAATAGCAAATTATAATGGCTCCCTTAATTTAAGGGGGCTGTTTTATTTTCACTCTTGTCTTTTAAAGGGTTTAAAGCAAAAATCTACTTTACCTATGTTTGCGAAACGAGAAAAAAAGATATGTTTGTTGGAAACCCTAAAGGATAATTTAGGATCACCGGCACGCCTACGCGCGGAAAAAGCGCGGCTTGAAGCTTTTTTATCGGCTGTCCCCGGAGAATATTGCGGCTGGGCTGTTGATGGCAATGTGGCGTATTCCAAGGGTTTTTGTGATTTGCTTGGTATTAACAAAATCGAGCGTTTTTCTGATATTCAAAATTGCTTATCGCCGGATGACTCGGCTGCTGCGGAGGGAATGTTTACGCGCTTAATGAATGATAGCGTTCCTTTTACTATGAATGTGCAGGACAGGGCATGTAAAAAGATTTTAAAGTTATCGGGAACACGTGGACGGGATTTATCCGGTCAGGATGTTTTTTCTATTTTGTGGCTTGAAGATATTACAGATCTTAACACAGCCGATAAGGTTATGCAGGACGAGCAAAACCATATGCGGGAGGAAATGGAACTCTTTCAGGATTCGTTGGATGCTTTACCTTGCCCTGTTTGGATTCGTGATGAAAATCAACGCATTATATGGTGTAATGTTACTTATGCAAAAATGATTAAATTCCCGCCAAGCGAAATTATTGCGCAACAAAAAGAGATTATCTCGGAAAAGCGTAAGCGCAAACCAAGTGAGAAAGATGTGATATTAGGTGCTAATCTGGCAAAGCTTGCTCTTGAGAAAGGCTGCGTACAGAGTGTGCAGGTGCACGAAGTTCTAGGCGGTGAGAGATTGCTGGTTAAAGTATCGGAAACCCCCGTAAAAGACGGTCAAATTACTTTGGGCATGATTAAAGATCTTACCGATCAGGAATTGGTTCAGAAACAGAGGGAAATCAGCGAAGCCGGTATGCGGTCTTTGCTTGGACAAATGCGCTCGGCTATTTGCATATATAATGCGAAGGAGGAGCTGGAATTTTATAATTCTTCGTTTGCACAATTATGGGGATTGGAAGAGGGGTGGCTTAATACTTGGCCAAAGCTCGGCGATATTCTGGAGAAATTGCGTGAGACTCGGCGTTTACCTGAGCAAGTAGATTTTAAATCCTATAAGAAAAGCTGGCTTGATATGTTTACCGGTTTAATAGACCCGTCTGAAGATATGCTCTATTTGCCGGATGGTTCAGTATTTCGCATGCTGGTTGTTCCACGTAAGCAGGGTGGAATTATGATGACGTTTGAAGATGTGAGCAGCAGATTAGAGCTTGAATCTTCCTATAATACTTTGATTGCTGTGCAAAAAGAAACGCTGGATAATCTGGAAGAAGCTGTGGCCGTGTATGGTGGAGACGGGCGGTTGAAGCTGTGGAATCCGTCTTTTGCGCGTATGTGGGCGTTTGATCCTGAGACGCTGGATGGTGAGCCTCATATAACACGCATAACCAAAAAAATGTCAGTTTTTTTTGTGCAAGATGATTGGCGCAAAACATGCGAACAGATGATTTCTTTAGCACTTGAACGTGATATGAATGATGGGCGTTTCGCACGGTGTGATGATGTACTGATTGACTATGCGACAGTGCCTTTACCTGATGGCGGTGTGTTGATTACTTATAGTGACGTTACAGACACTGTACGTGTGGAAAACGCGTTGTGGGAGAAGAATAAAGCGCTGGAAACTGCGGAAAAGCTGAAGCTTGATTTTCTTGCTAATGTTTCATATAACCTGCGAACACCTCTGAATGCGATCATGGGATTTAATGATATGCTTGATCAGGAGTTTTTCGGCTCTCTCAATAAAAAACAAAAAGAATATACGCATGATATTAGTGATGCTAGTGAAAGGTTATTGAGTTTAATCAACGATATTCTTGATCTCTCAACAATTGAAGCCGATCAAATGGAGCTTAATTTTGAGGATGTTTCCATTAAGACTATGATGGAAAGTGCTCATAATTTGGTGGAAGAATGGGCACGTAAGCAAAAGATTGAAATTAATCTTAAATGTCCGGCGAATATTGGCAATGCTGAAATTGATAAAACGCGTATTAAACAAGTAATTATTAATCTTGTGCGCAATGCTATTTCCAATACGCAAGAGGGTGGACGCATAGAGCTTAGTGCAGCAAAACGCAAAGAGGATATAAAAATCACAGTTAAAGATACTGGTATAGGCATTGAGGAAAAAGAGCAGGACCGTATATTACAGCCATTTGAGCGCATAGAAAATGCGCAGCAAATTAGTAGGGGAGCCGGACTGGGACTTACTTTGGTTGATAATATTATTTCTTTGCATGGTGGAAGTTTTGATCTGGAGTCTTCTCTTGGGGAGGGGACAACGGTTACTTTATATGTTCCTCGTAAACATCAGTAATACCGGTTGGCTAATAGCATGTTGCCCACATTTTTTTAACCTCTACCCCATCTTTCATAATTGTTTGTGAATGGATGACAATCTCTCCCACCTCTACGCTTGATTTACAGGAAAATACGGGGATCAAAGTACGTAAGGTGATTTCTAATTTTCGGCCAGGGAAGAATGGGCCGGAGGAACAAAATTCTGTTATATCTTTCTCATAGCCGGTTTCTGGATCTGTTGTGCCTTTAGCTTCAAGACGGAAACTTCCATCATAATGAATCTTTAACCCATCTTGATTCGTGACATATGCCGTAGATACGCTGCCATATACGCGGTGATTAGCGTCATTGCGGAGCGTGAAACAAATAGGTTCATCTGTGATTTCCTGAGCAATTACATGTTCAGGTAAACAAGAAAATAACGCTAAACACAGGATAAAAATTTTCATAGCACAATTTTAACATCGAAGAATCCTTTTCACAACGCTTCTTCTTCGCTATAAATCAGGGTTATGAATAAAACTATGTATACAATGTTAAGCCGGAGTGAGGACGAAACTATAGCTTTTGCGCAAACTCTGGCAAAAGACCTTAATTCTGGCGATATCTTATTATTGCATGGTGATCTTGGGATGGGCAAGACTGTGCTTAGCCGTGCCATAATACGTAGTATATGCGCTGATGAGGCTATGGAAGTTCCTAGCCCGACTTTTACCCTTGTGCAAAATTATGACAGCACTTTAGGAATGCTATGGCATTTCGATTTATACCGGTTATGTGAGCCTTCGGAAATATATGAAATTGGCTGGGAAGAGGCTTTAAGTGGCGGTGACGGCATAACTATCGTAGAATGGCCCGAACGTTTGGGGGATTTATTGCCGGAACAGGCTATTAATCTTTATATATCTCCCGTTGAGGGACAAAGCGATTCGCGGCTAATAGAGGTGAAGAAAAATGAGTGAATCTAAAAATTTTCCTTATAAAGCATTTATTCTCGCCGCAGGATTTGGAAAACGTTTGCGCCCTGTAACAGAGCATAAGCCAAAACCTCTGGTAATAGTGAATGGGAGGAGCTTGCTGTGGCGGACGTTGGATAAGCTTCGTATCTACGGGACGCGTGAAGTTATTGTAAACGCTCATTATTTATCCGAACAAATTATTGAACATGTTGCTGAATATATATGTTTGCATCCAGAGATGAATATTCATGTTTCTTTCGAAGAGGAACCGCTTGATACAGGTGGCGGGATATTACATGCCCTTGGCTTCTTTGATGATGATAAGCCCTTTTTTGTCATAGCCGGAGATAATTTATGGATTGATGCGGAGGAAGATATCCACACGTACAGCCATTTGAAGCAGGGAGCATTGGAGCAATTAGCGCAGGGCTGGGATAATCGGAAAATGGATATTTTTACTCTGATGCAACCGGTTTCCCGTATGAACTTGACTAAAGGTGTCGGCGATTATGATTTTCTGGATGGCGGGCGTGTGCGCCGTAGCCTGAAGCAAACGGGAACGCATATGTGGACGAATATCCGTTTAAACCATCCTAACATATTTCAAGGCATTGATAGAAAAGCATTCTCATTTCTGGATATTATGGATGAGTGTGAAAAGGCAGAGCGGTTTTATGCTCAGGAATATAATGGGGAATGGCATCATATTTCAAGACCGGAAGATTTAAAGGCTGTAGATGCTTATGTTTCCGAGCGTGATATGTAATAGTAAAGGGCGCAAATGACTCAAGAGGTAATCAGAAATGTATATAATATTCCTGCATGGCGTCCGTTTGCCAAAACTTTAGCATCATATTTGTTGCAGCAAACAGAAGGCGTTCCTGAAAAGTTAACGAGCTATCATTTGCTTTTACCTACGCGGAGGACTTGCCGTGTTATGTGTGAAACGTTTTTGGCAATGAATGACGGCAAGGCTCTTCTTTTGCCGCAAATGAGTGCTTTAGGCGATGTTGATGAAGAACATCTTTCTTTGCTTATGTTTGGAAAAGGCGAGGGATTTCTTGACATTTCAGGGGCTATATCGCCATTAAAGCGCCAACTTCTCTTGGCCAAGTTAATTCTGGCTATGCCTGATTATGCACAAGGTATGGAGCATGCCCTAAAGCTTGCGCGCGCATTAAGCCGTTTTATAGATCAAGTCGTGGTTGAAGGTCTTGATTTTGCTAACTTGCATAAAATTGTGCCGGATGAATTTTCCGAGCATTGGCAGATTACGCTTGAGTTCCTGCGTATTATTAGCGAAGTGTGGCCAAAGATCCTAGAGGAGAATAATGCAATAGATGGTGCGCAGCATCGTAATATGATGCTTCATGCGCTTGCTCAGTATTGGCAGGAGAATCCACCGGAAGGCCCTGTTATCGCTGCGGGGTCGAGTGGCTCTATTCCCGCAGCAGCGGCGCTATTACGCAGTATAAGCGGCATGAAAGATGGAATGGTTATTTTGCCGGGGCTGG
>JAGLKS010000150.1 GCA_023140905.1 Alphaproteobacteria bacterium
ATAATTAATAGGTCCTGACCCTAAGTGTTATACTGATTATTGGCATCCATATAATCTGAGGCTGTTTTGTAAGCTGCAATTTTCTGCTCAGTATTTTCTTTTGAGGTGATAGATAGCACTGTTTCCGGCAATGATCCGCTTGTTTCCTGTTTTAAGACTGCTGTAACAAGTCCTGAAGCAGCACCAATCGGTCCGGCAAAAACTGCCCCGCCGATAATGGCGCTTATCGATTTTATGTTATCTCCTGTTAAACTGCGATATGCATAGTTAATAACGGGAATATGTTGAAGAGGGTTAACCATATCGATTAAATCAAAAATATCAAACCTGTCCTGATTTTCCTGTGCTTTCGTATTCTCAATCTTTTGTTCATCAAGCGAGAGTGTGTAAACATCATCTGGTGTGTCTAATTGTTCCTGAACTAGTTTTTCAAAGGCTTTATCTTGGATATTATTTGTGGATGATGGACCTAGAAAACTGTCATATGAGGGGATATAGCCAGCTGTGCGCTCTGATTTAACCATTTTAATCATAGAGTAATCGCTGTAATTTGGCTTCACAGGCGCATAATTAAGTAAATCTGACGAATTTATTATTTCCATCTATTGTTCTTATCCGGCTTATTTTTTATTTTCACTTTGAAAAAGCTGCAAAATCTGTGCCATGATGGTAAATTATATGATGAAATAGAAACAGTTTGCTGAAAAATTATGGCTGAAATCCCACCGGAACATGTAAATTCACAAGGATCGCATATAACTATTCTTGCTCAGGAGATTATGCGCAATGCTTTAGAGCCTTTGATTGAACATGAAGGCTTAGCTGATTTTTGTTGTTTCGAACCTCATGAAGAAAATGTTATTATTTTGCGCTATAATGAGCAAGACACTTTGTTTTCGTTGCCTGTGCGTATGGGCAAAATTATTGATAAAATTAACTTTTTTTATAAAAAACTACAGGGACAGCGAATAGAAAATTTAGACTTTGGGCATGGTATATTAAGCGTTGCTTTAGGTCATTTCAGCTATATAAATGCTGATCTTGATGATGGTCCTATTATTCTTACAGAAAAAGAAGTCGAGATTTTACGTTATTTACATGCCAATGCGCCGCGCAAAATTTCTCGTGAGGAACTTCTTGATGCTGTGTGGGAATATGCGAAAAACGTTGAAACGCATACACTGGAGACACATATTTATCGCCTACGCCAAAAAATAGAGCCTGATCCCGCTTCTCCGGTTATCTTAAAGAAGGATGATGACGGGTATTATTTAGGCTCTACCGTATCATAGTGAGTTTTCAGAGCAAGCCGAACGCCTTCAGTTATTGAAACACCGTGCATTATATCCAGATGCGTTATTCCTGTTTTTTTGAAAGTCCGTAAATTGCATATTAATGTATATAACTCACTAAGCTCTTGTTTTATGTGATCGTTATATAAATTTTCTTCTTCCGGTAAATCAGTAGATAATTCTTGCTCTTTTTCTATTTGTTTGTGTATTGGCTGATTAGTGCCGGTTGCTCTAATGCTATTTGCTTCGGCCTGATGTGCGTATATATGTGCTGCATAATTCGGTGCTATTTTATTTTGTGGCTTTGCCGGTCGTGATGGAAAAACGCTAAAAGAGCGATGTGCCGGTATATTTGAGTTATCGTGTTTTGTTCGGGACCATGTCGCACAGACTGAGAATTCTTCTTCAGGGATAGAGGATAACTGCTTTTCTAAAACGTCTTCAAGAAAATAGATTAATGCTTTTATTGAGAACCTGTTGAAGTGTCCTTGCTTTCTGGTATCACAGTTTGTGTCTGTATGATTTTTTTCTTCGTCACGCTGATTTTTTTGATTATAACGGTTGTTTTTATTTTTGTTGCTCAGACGTGAATCAACGGCCTCGGCTTTGCGAGGCTCAGACGCAGAATTGATGTTTTGTATATATGAAAACATCTTTCTTGCCAGTCATTATTATTGGCTTGTGGATAAGTTTAGCAAAGCCTTGTGCTAAAAACAAACAGAATCTGTTTATCGCCATATAGCAATTCGCATTTACTTTTGCAGTTCGTTACTCGTCACTTACGTACCTAAACGTACGCTGTGTTCCTCGTGCCTGCTGCAAAAGTAAAGCCGAATCACTATATATAGTGGAGTTGGCTTAAGCTGAGCAGAATTACAGCTCTTCTATAATGATATTATTATTCGTATAGACACAGATTTCTGCGGCGATATTGAGCGCTTTTTCGGCAATATCTCTGGCACTTAGCTTTTGGTTATATAAAGCGCGTGCAGCAGCTAGCGCATAATTACCACCGGAACCAATCCCGATTATACCATCTTGTGGCTCAACCACATCACCTGTTCCGGTTAAAATCAGGGATGTATCTTTATCCGCTACGGCCATCAAAGCTTCAAGGCGGCGCAAATATTTATCTGTGCGCCAGTCTTTGGCTAGCTCTACGCAAGCGCGGGTGAGCTGTCCCGGATAAGTTTCAAGTTTAGCCTCCAAGCGTTCAAACAAGGTGAAAGCATCTGCTGTGGAGCCTGCAAATCCGGCGATAATATCATCATCACGCCCTAAACGGCGTACTTTACGGGCATTGGATTTGAGCACGGTATGTCCCATAGAGACTTGTCCATCTCCCGCCATAACAA
>JAGLKS010000151.1 GCA_023140905.1 Alphaproteobacteria bacterium
TGAATGTTGACAAGAATAATGCCATTCCAATATCCTTATTTCCTAGTTCCAATTACACTTTTTTCTTACAGACTGGGACTAAAAATTCTGACGCATAACACCTTTCCATGATTTTATGCCACAGACGTGACAAAACATGGATATTTATGGGATATCATGGGACAGCATGGAACGTCAATAAGAACGCACCCTAATATCCTCAAAAATAATAGTTTTTTCTAATTAAAGATGGAGAAAAAACGTATAACCCTGTTAGTAATTTTGTGGATATTTTTATTATTTTCATAAGAATTAGCAATAAAGACAGAAAATACGTTTACGTTCAAATATTATCACATAAAAAATTACACGTTTATTTTCCAAAAGTGCATGATTTCTGCATTGTTGTATATAATAATATTACATTTATCTAATTTTCATGGTGCAATGCGATAACACATTACAAATACTGCGTTTTTTCTTGTATTTTACGAAACGCAGTGCTATTCATTAACCATAATATTTATTATGTGGGGGGAAATAATGTTAGCAACTCTATTTATTATCGTTCTGTCAATTAATGGTGGAATGTTCATGGGTACAATTTTGTACACATATCACCTAAATCATTAAATAAACTACTATGAGCTTAGCCCGCAGTTTACATTCATCAGCAGGCTAAGCTCGTCCAGACTCGTTAGTCTGGAAACACTACACCACCCCTGCTTACACGCAGAAATTTATTCGCATTAAAGACCGTAGGCGCACCTTTCTAGCCTTTTTTTCACCTATGCGCCTAAATCCTGCCATTGCTTATAAGTCGCCCATACACTGCTTTGATACTCTTTCTTAATCTGATATGCCAATAGTAGGCGAACAATGATACGCTCTTGCAACGGAATATGATAAATCCAAAGCTAGAGACTTGTGGAGATTATCAAACAAAATCTTCTGAAAACTGTTGGCATACCTTTTTGCTTTGCAATATCATGGCTCAACATAATTTTTGAAAACTTGAGACTCGCGTTAAATAAGGGAAAACTTAGAAATGAGTGGTACAGAACGAAAAACAAAACAACAATCCCAAACAATTTTAGATTCAGATAAAAACAGACAAAACCCTGAGAAACGCATATTATGGGAAAAACCCTCTACAACACGTGGCTTTGTTTTCCAATACCCACCTTTTCCTACATTGCCGGAAACATCACACAAAGATATCTTTTCCCCAGAGAAAGCTGGAATCTACGTGCACATACCCTTTTGCTCTTCGCATTGCTCTTATTGCTATTACGCTGTTTCGTGTAATCCCAGCCCGGAAAAGGTCGCAGAATATTTATCGGCTCTCAATACAGAAATAGCTCTTCAAACATCAAATCCTATTGTCCAAAATCATACGATCACTACCGCGTATATAGGGGGAGGAACTCCTACAATTCTAACTCCCGAACAAATCTTGGCTTTGTCTGAAAAAATCAGAAACAGCTTTTCCGCTGACTCTCTCAAGGAATTTACGATCGAGACAACCCCCACGGACCTTACGGAAGATAAACTACAGGCAATTGCCGAATCCGCTATAAACCGTATGAGTATCGGAGTACAAAGTTTTTCCGATAAAGTGAACACTTTAAATGACAGGGAGCATAAAAGAGAAGATGTTCTTCAGGTTATAAAATCTGTAAGATCTGCCGGAATGGATAATATCAATCTTGACATCATTTGCGGTTTGATCGGCGAAACGGAACAATCATGGGAACAAACAGTAAATGATTTGATTGAAGTATCTCCCGAACACGTGACAATTTATTTTCTCAGTCTCCGTCCACAAACTAAGGCCTACAAACGCACCCAAACGGATCTTACTCTTCCTAGCGAAGAAAAACGGATAGAGATGTATAAGCATGCACATACCAAATTGCTTAGCTGTGGATATATTCAGACAACTGCTAATTGTTTCATTAAAAGACCAGAATTTGAGCATATACATCAATCTCACGCTTGGAACTCTATGCCACTTATCGGATTAGGAAACTCGGCATATTCTTTTGTCAATGGCAGTGTCATGCAAAATGTTAGATCTATTCCCAAATATAAAAAGCTATTATCGAAAGGGGATTCTCCTATAGAAATTGGACGGCGGCTTAGCGCAAAAGACCAAATGATCCGTTATGTCATTCTCAGACTTAAACAATTACGAATAGACAATGGGGATTTCAGAAAAAGATTTGGCTTTGAAATAGATGAAATCTTTACACCGCAGATCAAGTCCCTACAAAAGGCAGGACTCGTAAATATCAAGGACAACTCCATAAATTTAACTTTTGATGGAACTATATATGTTGATGATGTTTGTCGCATGTTTTACGGAAATGATGTGCGTTCGCAACTAAGTCTTTCAAAACAGAAAGAAAATGTTGCAACATTAAAAAATTCTTTGGTTTGATTTATAAAGAGGGGAAATATGATGGTTTTATCGTAAAACATTCTGTTATTCTAAAGCATTACACATGGTACAAAAACCATACTTATGATCTTTTTTACTGATAACTGGATTGATTATCCATGTTAATTGAGCAATGCTGGAAAATTACGATACTTTGGATAACTTTCTATTCATCTCTAATAATTCCCTTTTAGATAACACGGTTAACCTATTGTTTTAAAAGAGAAAAAACACGTACTATCGTCACACTTTTTTCATTACGCCCCATTCACAATCAGATGTGTAAATATTGCGGTACGTCTGATCTAAGGCAATCCGCATGACATGGCTCGTTGTCATATCGTATATTATCAATGACCACAGAGCCAAAGTTTGCTGATCATCAATATTTTCCGGGGCTTTGTTTAAAATTGCTTCAATAGCATTTTTGTCGAAATACGGGTTTTGCATTATGTTGGCCGAAGTTATTGTATCGCGCATAAACTGTCTCACGACTTTGTTAGACTTGTACATAGCCGTTATCGGCAAAATGAAATGTTGTTTTTTCCGCTCCAATATGGAAGTTGGAACTATTCCCGTTCCCGCATCATAAACTGTACATTTGGCACGACCATTATCTATTTTTGCTTGTGCTTTTAGACGAGATGCAAATTCTGTAATTCTGGATTGACAAAACGGCACTCTCATTTCGATGGAATTAGCCATCATTATATGATCTGCCCGCCGTAACAAATGTGCCGGAAGTCTGTATTTCTGCTCAAAATCCAGTATTTTCTTGAGCTTTTCCTCCACTGAAAGGTTATGGGGAGCTTCTCCAAATAACTTTTTTATTTTATTGGAAGAAGCATGTTTATCGCCCAAAAGATTTTTGTAATCCTTTGAATACAGCGACCATTTCAGGTTCTGATCAAACGGTGCAAGGCCCTCTATATAGTTTGATAACCATTGGTTTGGAGGGGCAGTCAGCACCTGATTATAGCGATCGTATCCCCCAAAAAGTTCATCAGAACCTTCTCCTCCAACAGTAACCTTAAATCCGAAATCTCTAATCGCGGAAGCTAATGCGAACGCTCCAAAACTTTGGGGAGCAGTATCAGGCTGTCCCAAACTTTTAGTAAACCCTGAAACTATTTCAGGAAATTCTTCATCAAGATTTACTTCGACTTCATGATAGTTTTTTTCTATGCCGCAATATCGAACCAAATCTCTAGCATACTGGCGTTCATCCATAGGCCAGTCACCCTTTGAACAAACATGGAAAGTATGTAATCCTGATTTATGTTGAGTCGCTAATGACACTATTAGGCTTGAATCAATTCCTCCACTCGCAATAAGGCTAATCGGAACATCCGATTCAAGTATTCTGGCGACTTCCTGATTAAGTAATTCCCTAAAAGCCAAATGAGGATCATGGTGACAATTAGCGACAAACTCATCTTCTAAATAAAAGACCTTACCAAAACACTTGATTTCCGGGGTTTTCCCTTGTTCCAATAGCAGCATATTGCCTGATTGCAACGAATCAATATTTTCATATACAGTCGAATTTCCGAACGGTATCCGCATTGTCAGATATTCGTCTATCCCTTGATCCCGGATTGTGGTTATTACGTTAGGAAGCACAATTAAACCGGGAATCTCGGATGAAAAACTCAAAGATCTTTCTTTTTTGTTCCATGAATAATAGAGGGGTTTAATTCCCATATGATCTACAGCGAGAAAAAGCTTTGGATTCTGGCGGATATCCATAATGGCAACCGCAAACATGCCATCTAGCTGTTCAACAAATTTTTCACCGTGTTCTTTGTATAAGGCAGGTAAAATTGACCCATCACATTCATCTTTAAACTGATAACCCTTTTGCTGTAATGATTTTCGGAGATCTTTGTGATTATATATTTCTCCATTAAAGACAGCG
Source organism: Alphaproteobacteria bacterium (assembly GCA_023140905.1). Lineage (GTDB taxonomy): Bacteria > Pseudomonadota > Alphaproteobacteria > Micavibrionales > Micavibrionaceae > UBA1672. Next base: position 4,341 of record JAGLKS010000151.1, read on the forward strand.
TATATTTCATCATTAAGGCAATAAGGCTGTTGTCCTCCTGTGATATTATTTCCTTTTATCCTGTCATGAGAAACACGCTTATATCGTGACCCAATGCTCTGCAATCCTTGGATAGCCAGACGGTTAGCTCCAATTCCCCAATTATCAGCGAATATAATACTTTGCTGATCTGGCCCTCCTTTAAATTGTATTCCTGAAGAACACTCCAAAGCCTGAGGAATTCTATTGTCTGGATAATGGCTAAAATGACCGTATATTCTACACATAATCTCTACTTTTTTAGTGGTGGCGTTAAATTCTAAAGACTAACACCTAAATATTGTTCTTTAAGGAAAAATTTCAAATCATCCAAGAATCATTATGTTTACGCCTAATTGTTAAACATTTACATTGAGAATATAATCCAGAGTTCATTGCTTTTGCCCCCAAAAGCAATGAGGCGGAATTGAATATCACTACCACATGCATGTAATCGGTCTTATCTGGATCGCAAAAACAGTTCCCTATCCCAGCTTTCGCTGTTATTTTTTAGACCTTCACTCTCTCAAAGCCTTTAGGAATTCACCGACAGCAGGTATTCCCTCCTTTTGTTGGATCATTAATATTTTTGTGCCAATAACAGCGATATCTACTTTTCCTGTTACGGTCTGAATATCGTTTTTGTCCTGAATACCAAACCCCAGAGCAAGAGGCAGATTTGTTATCTTTCGATATTTCTTGATCAAACCATCGAGAGAACTGTCTATCTGCGTTTTTATTCCGGTCACGCCTTTTCTACCAACGCAATAGACCATTCCTTCACAATACTGAGAAACATCTTTCAGGCGCTCTTCTGTGTTTGTCGGCGTAAAAATAAAAATCGGAGATAGACCAACTTCTTTACAACAAAATAAAAATTCCTCTCCTTCCTCGTGAGGAAGATCAGGGACAATCACTCCTTGTATCCCGGCTTGTAAGGCTTTCTCAAGAAACCGGGAAATGCCATAAGCGAAAGAAATGTTGTAATAGGTCATAAAAACAAAGATCGTATCAGGATATTTCGCGCAAGTTTCCTTTGCAAAATCCAGACACTTTGTTGTATTTGCCCCTTTTTTCAGTGCTTCATCATTAGCTTTGAGGATCACCGGACCATCCGACATTGGCTCGGAAAATGGTATTTGCATCTCGATGATTTCAGCTCCGGCACCCACCATCGTATCGATAAGCTCGGCGTTTTCTCCAAAGGAAGGATATCCGAGTACCAAATGCGGCATCAGCAACAAATCTTTATCTTTTCGTAGATCGTTAATTTTATTTTCCAACACAGTATACCTTCGCTTTCTCTATGATGAATTCTTTCCAAGCCTTATCGCCCAAAGCATCAGCAATAATGAATATATCTTTATCGCCACGGCCTGACTGGTTGATAATGATGGTCTGATCTTTTCGCATATCAGGCGCTTCTTTTATTACTTGAGCAAAAGCATGTGCAGATTCAAGAGCTGGAATAATCCCCTCTTTTTTGATCGTCAGTTTCACCGCCTCGATCACTTCATCATCGATAGCAACTTCAAAACGAACACGCTTTTTCTCGTTCAAATCTGCCAAGATAGGAGAAACACCAATATAATCAAGTCCGGCTGAAACAGAATGTGTTTCGCGCATCTGCCCTTCATCATCTTGCAAAAACATTGTTTTCATGCCTTGCGCTACACCGACTTCTCCTGCACCTGAGACAAAACGCGCCGCATGTTTGCCGGAATCAATGCCTTTTCCTCCGGCTTCAACACCAATCAGTTCTACGTCTGTGTCTTCCAGAAAGCCTGAAAAAATGCCCAGAGCGTTTGACCCTCCGCCAACGCAAGCATAAACTCTGTCAGGAAGTTGTCCTGTTACAGACATAATCTGCTTTTTTGCTTCTTTTCCTATGATTGACTGAAACCACATAACCATTTCAGGGAAAGGATAAGGACCGCAAGCTGTACCCAGAACATAATGCGTGGTATCCATGCTGTATATCCAGTCACGAAATGCTGCGTTAATGGCATCCTTTAGGGTTTTTGTCCCGTCTTTTACAACATTGATCTTTGCACCAAGCTTTTCCATCCAGAAAACGTTTGGGCGTTGACGCTCTACATCAATCTCACCCATATATATTTCGCATTCAAAACCAAATTTTGCAGCCATTGTTGCTGTTGCAACGCCATGCTGTCCAGCCCCTGTTTCAGCAATAACCCGTTTTTTACCCATGCGTTTTGTAAGAAGACCCTGCCCCATCACATTGTTCAATTTATGAGCACCTGTATGGTTGAGGTCTTCACGTTTAATATATATCTGCGCACCGCCCAGATATTCCGATAAATTTTGAGCATACGTAAGAGGCGTGGGTCTACATGAATATGACCCCATTAAGGATTCATATTCGGCCCAGAACGACACATTACTTTTTGCAGCTTTATATGAAGCAATAAGTTCATCGAAATTGGTCCAAAGAATTTCAGGAATAAACTTCCCTCCAAACTGACCGTAATATCCCTGTTTTATTTTTGTCATAGTGTAGCTCCAGCGTTCATTCTATAACATCATTATTATACTATTGGGTAAAAATAAACAAAGGAATGAAATCGGCCATAGGAATTTATAGTATAGTAGCTCCGTTTAAGAATAGTACAAAATTGCTCCAATAACATGGGTGCATGCGTTTTGATAGCTGTTCGTAAACACATTTGTTCTTTTTTTAAATGAACCACAGACTCACGATCGCAGCAGCTCACACCGTTTTTTATGCGAACGGTACTCTGACATTTGGGACAAATCATCCTCAAAATATAACAAAACTATTTCAATGCACCAATGCCCAAAAAAGACATCATATCCTGCATTATCCTGATTCCATTATTGGTTAAAATAGATTCTGGATGAAACTGAACTCCAGCGAAGTTTTCGCCGCGCAAAGCATGGATATCGCCGCTTTCTTCATCAAAACTGATCTCTAGTCCTTCTGCATGTTCGTGTGTAAATTTTCCCACAAACGTGTTATAGAATCCAACCCATTCTTTTTGCCCCCACAGATCAATAAATTCCTGTTTACCTTGAAAAGTAACGGCTTTTTTCTCGATAGGAAATCCAAGCTCTTGAGCCAATATCTGGTGCCCCAAACACACAGCTAAGAGTGGTGTAGAATCGGCAAGAATGGAACTACATATCTTCCTGACTTTTAAGATTTTGGGATCCTTATCGTTACAAGGATCACCCGGACCGGGACCAAGAATGAACAGATCCGGCTTTTCTTGACTATGTACATAAGAATCATATTTTATAATTTGAGGATTCATGCCCAGAGCTTTAATCATATACCCAAGCATTTTTGTAAAACTATCTTCGTTGTCTATTATTACAACCTTTTTATTCTCCAATTCCGGTACAGCGTAAATACCAGATTCCTGCTTTTCAATCCAGAAACGGGAAAGACGCCTGTTTCTTTCAGAAAGAGCTTCTTGGATTTTCTCGCCTTGCAGCTTTTCTCCAAAGTTATAAGGTTGCTTTGAAACTGGCTTACCATCCGTACCTTTCTTCCATTGACAGCTTAAAGCGGAAAGAACCGCTTCCGTTTTTGCATAAGTTTCAGCAACTTCATGTTCAGGAACAGCATCCCTCACTAATGTGGAACCTACTCCCATAACCAGCGACCCATCCGTTTTTATTTCCACCATCCTGATCGTTATAGGAGAATCCAATGTATCATGCCCCTCTCCATCCCTACCTATAAGCGCAAGTGCACTACCGTAGTAACCTCGGCTAAATTGGTCGTATTTGTAAATAATTCTGCATGCATTCTCAACAGGACTTCCAATGACCGTGGCTGCGAACATGCTTTCTCTCAACATGTCTATAATATCCCGGTTGCTTCGACCCACCAGCAAATACTCAGTATGAACTAGTCTGGACATTTCTTTCAGAAGCGGCCCTACAACTTGCCCCCCTCCGCTGCAAATTTCAGCCATCATTTTCAATTCTTCATCGGTAACCATTAATAACTCGAATATTTCTTTTTGGTCGCCGACAAAATTATAGAGTGCTTGCAACGCTGTTTTTTCAGAGTTTTCAGATTTACGAAACGTTCCGCTGATGGGATTCATTTTCACGTGTTGATCATGGTAACTAATATGTCTCTCAGGAGTAGCTCCTATAAAATACCTATCCCCTGTGAAATACAAATAACTCCAATAAACACCATATTCACTCTCTAAAAGATTGCGGAAAATACTAAGAGCTTTCTCAGGACTAAAATCTGCCACTTTTGAATGAAATCTTCTTGGAATAACAAAATTACATCCCTCTCCCTGTCCAATTTCATCATCAATAATATGCTTGATTTGCTCCGAGTACTCCTGATCATCAGGAACAAACTGCCCACCATCTAATAGCGAGATATTCTCCTTGGGCAACAATTCCAGAAGTTTTTGTTGTTCAAAACATTCTTGTTCTTCTACAATCAGACAGAGTATCTTTTCATCCTGCCCACGAGCCACAAATCCTAGTTCTTCTACTTGTTTAAACGGCAAAATACTAAGCGTATCAAAAATCTCTTTTTCGATTTCAGGCTTTCCTGTTTGTCTCGGAATTTGCTCAAGACGATCAAACTCGGAAACGTGTCCTTTCAGAAAAATCGCATCTTCGTCATTAACACGCTTTATTAACGCATAAGGTTTTCCAGAAAGAGTGTACGAGACAAAGCTTTTTTTACTCTCTTCCATAAAATGTTTTGCTGATTTTTCTGTCATTTTAATCTCTTTCGGGTTTAACTCTTCGCCCCTTAGGACGTCGTCTTGTGTTCCAAAGATAACCATCTCGAAGGAAAAACAACGTAAATACCCAGCTGCTTACGGCGGGGACAATTGTCTAGGTTACCTGCCATTTTATACTAACCATTTTAGACTCTATTACACAATGAGTTATTGATGCTATTCAATCTCTTTTGGGTTTAATTCTTCGCTCCTTGGAAGATAATCTTGTGTTCCGAATGTGACCCGCCCGAAGAGAAAACAGCGTAAATACCTCGCTGCTTTCGGCGGGGATAGTTGTTTTAAATAGTGTGACCATGAAATAGAAAATGTACTATTCTTAAATGAAACTAATATAAAAAATGATCGAAGAAATCTGTAAGCCGGGTTTTGTCCTTAAGATAAAATCTTAAAGGATGGCCATTCATCTAGGATATATGTTGCCATATACCTCAAGCGACCTACCCGAACCACCAATGCGAAAAATCACTGTCTATACAAATGCATAGAATGTAGTTCCTATTTGATCTTGCTTCCGGCGGGGTTTACCAAGCCAGCATCGTTACCGATAGCTGCGGTGCGCTCTTACCACACCTTCTCACCTTTTCCATTCACACTCAAAAGAGCAAAATGGTAGTTTCATTTTCTGCAGCACTTTCCGTCATACATACCCTAAAACACATATGCCCGGACGTTATCCGGCGCCGTTTTCTCGTGAAGCCCGGACTTTCCTCTCCTGACCTTCACATACTATAAAAGCAGCAAAAGCTCAGCAGCGGCCATCCGATTTCTTCGATCTGAGACATAAAATACCTGAAAATGATAAAGAATTCAATCTTTTTACATGTAGCTGATTACTTTTTACTCTGCCTCACAAGAGCAACCAAACGAGCCATAGTCTCTTCGCATGCTTCACCAGATTTGCCCTCTTCTCCTTTCAAAAAAACTTGAGGGTAGTAATGACGCTGAAACGCTGTCACCACATCAATATGCGCTGCCATTGGATTATATCCAAATGCATCAAACATTTTTTTGGCTTCAAAGTCATTGCGCGCTAATTCACGAGCCTTTTCGTAATCTTCAGGAATTAAATCCGGCAAGACCCCCACGCCTTCATACGTTAAATATTGCCAGTCCATAAGCTCTCCCGGATCAACCTTACGCTCTGGTGCAACATCGGAATGCCCCAAGACATATTTGATATCATGACGGCTCTGAATTTCCTGACACAAGCATTTTACAGCATAAATTTGCTCTTCTGGAAAAGCACAATAGCCAAATTCATGTCCGGGATTTACAATTTCTATCCCTATGGATACTGAGTTAATATCACTTTCGCGCTTCCAGTAAGAAACACCAGCATGCCAAGCCCGCTTATCTTCAGGGACAAGATCATAAACTGTACCATCTTCATCAATAAGATAATGTGCACTTACTTCGTTTTCAGGTTCACTGAGACGTTCTTTCGCCTCTTCCATTGTTTCCATACCCGTATAATGCAAAAGAATAATATAGGGTAGTTTACCTTTAGCACGTTCTTCATAGTTACGCGCTTTAACTCTTTTTAGAAACATTTCCACGCTCCTTTTAAAAATCATCGTTCATTTAAAATAAACTCTAGGTAGTGTAGTCACGTACTTGCAATCATTTTTATTGCAACTATTATCAGATTAGGTAAAAACTATTACATCTAATACAAAGATAATATCAATAATGTGGTGGTTTTTCATTTCGTACTTTTTCGATTGGACTTAAAAAAGAATCATCTTGTTCACGATTACATTCCATTTGCTCTATCTTATCACCCAAACGAGATAATCTGGATTTCAATCCTTCAATTAGCTTCCACTGATCTGTGATAATCTCACTAATTTCAGCAATTTGCTGATCATGGTGAGCCATCGTGGTTTCTATATTTATCAATCTTTTTTCCATACGCCGTCTTGTATCATAAATCCCGATCTCTTTACACTAAACGTTTTCGATCCTCGCTCAATTAAACTTCTGGAATAAATTATCCAGAAGATTAATACGCATCTGCGTAGAATGTCTTGACCATCGAAGAATAAAATCGCTATGAATGAGGGAATGTTATACGTAAAATTACTTTACTTGGGTTCCTTTCCCAAAAGGATGAGTGACTATGGGGTTTAAAAAAACATCCGAAGGACGTGTGTTTTTTAAGAGTGCAAATAATGATGATCTTCCAGACACACCGATAAATATTCCTTCAGACTCTCAGATCTCAAAGGATAGTACTCAGGTGCAGATCCTGCTTTTACTCAAAACACTTAATGAAAAGCTGCAAGAATCACGTGAAGATAACACGGTGATGAAAAAAACGCTTGAGACGTATAAAGCTAAAATCACATCCCTTGAAGACCACACACTTAAGCAGCAAAACAATTATATTGATCTTGAGCAAAAAGTTGCTGAAAAGCAAAATGAGTCTAGCAAAAAAACGACTCGCGTTGAGAATAGTGTTAAAACAACATTAAAACAGCTGGAAGAAGCCCACAATCTGGTTAAGGCTTTAGAGGGAAAATACGGCAAACAAGAAATTTCTCTTAAAGAAATCAAAGACGATATCAATGGAAAAACAGAAGAGAACACAAAAGAAGCTCAGAAAATAGCACAGCTCCAAAAAGATTTAGACAAAAAGCATAAAGAGCTGGAAGAAAAACAACAAGATCAAAGCGAAAAAATGGTCAGCAATGTTGCTGCTTATGTTGCTTTGACCAAGCGCGTCAGTGAAACGGAAACACGTCAGGATGCGCTGGATAACAAAATTGAGGACTCCACAACACAATATCTCAAGCTTGATCGTAAAATTGATAAAGTTATTGAAGATCGTGGCCGCTTGCTCCGTAAAATTGACAGAATTGAGAATGCTGTTATTGAAACACGGGACGCTCTCAATGCCAAAGCTATGGTTTTGCTTACCGATCA
>JAGLKS010000152.1 GCA_023140905.1 Alphaproteobacteria bacterium
AGCCGAAGAAAAAAGCGGTTCCTCAGCACGTTGTCAGCAAGGCCTATAAAGCCTCATTGCATCGACGCATTAATCCTGACAGGAGTTTGAGTGCTGTTGCCAAAAAGATAGAAACAAAAGCTTTTGACGGAGTTCCCGAAGCTCAGCATGATTTAGGGGCTATCTATATCGCTGGACGAGGTAATATTAGACAAAATTTGAAGCGGGCAGTGTTCTGGTTTACAGAAGCGGCTAATAACGGTGTAGCTAATGCGAAGTATAATTTAGGCGTTTTATATCATCAGGGCTTAGGTGTATCGGAAGATTTAGACAAAGCCATTAGCTTATACGAAGCCGCTTCTGAAATGGGACACCCGGAAGCACAATATAATCTTGGTATTGCAAATATTGAAGGGATCGGCATGCCGTATAACCCCAATAACGCCGCACGCTATTTTGAGAGTGCTGCACGACACGATGTTGTAGAAGCAGCATATAATTTGGGATTGATCTATGAAAACGGTCTTCTTGGAGAAACTCAACCCGATATTGCTCTGACATGGTATAAATACGCAGCAGATGCAGGAAGTCAGGAAGCTAAATCAGCAATGCGGCAGCTTGCTTCCTCACTTGGCGTAAGTGTTGAAGATATTTCGCGAATTATAGAAAATGTAAAACGCTCTCACACATCTTTTTCTAATGCTCGTGACAAACAATCCCTCATCGCACGCACACAAAATGAGCTTATGCGTAGAGGATTTTATCCCGGTCCAGTTGATGGAATGCTTGGCCCCATGACCCGCAATTCTATTGAAACATTTCAACACGCTGCAAATTTATATGTTGATGGTGAACCTTCAATTGAATTGTTGCAATATCTCAAAGCCTCAACAAATTATTCACAGTATCAGTGATATAGTGGTTTCGTTTAATGAATAACGATTTAACGTTAACCCATTTCACCACATAGTTAGTTGAGTGAATGAATAAGCTTAATGTCTGGTTCGTCGCGGACAAAGATAGGAAGAAAATTACCATAATCCCTATCACCCCAATACCATTCGCCGTCGCTGAAATCTAATACTTTTATTTGATTCCGATCTAGCGGATTCACCGTAGACGACCAATAAAAAGCTCCTTTCGTAACATTAAATCTTGCATGCTTGTTACGGTCTGAAGGGTTAATGTCTCGCCTTGCAATAGCATGCCAAATATTATAAAGCTCATAAGCATCAGGAATACGTGCATTTTCATGCCCTTGAGCACGAAGTGCTTTGACATGGTCCTGCCATTCATTCCAAGTATTACGATCATCCCGAAACAATCCAAATTTAGGAGGGACTTCAATTGCCATAACCGAGCCTGTTATAGGCGATTTAGGACCAACGATCCAACGATTATGAAGACTACCCAAAAGACTACTCGTAAGAACAGCGCCGATTCTATAGGCACGTTTATCAACGGAAGAGCAAATACCATCAGCACGTTGTCCAGTAAAGCCTGGCACTAAGACGACATCACCAAACCCTCTCAATTCATCAGGAATACCACCAGGTAAGATACCATTAAGACCACTTGACAGCCTTTCCTGAGTTTCGCTTGCTTTAACCATAATTTTTCATTCTCTTAGCTAAATTTTACCCAACAACTCCATCTTGTAGCCTTTTGACACAAAAAAAGCAAATATAAGCTAAACACATGAACCGAACGACTTTTAGTAAAGAGCTATATATTCAAACAGTTTTACAATCGTTTTAGCTTCTTCATACTCAGCTCTTAACGCTGCCAAACGTGCTTTGTAAATTTCGCTTTGTTTAGCTTTATCAACGGCCCCTTCTAACACAGCTTGCTGATCTCTCAATGTTGCCACACTAACCAATATGCTTTCAATTCTGGTGACATGGGTATAAATGTCGTTTTTAAACTTCTCAATTTCTGTATGCTCGCCATGATAAGAATGTAAAGAGTTGAAACTTACATACTCACGCGCCTGCCCTAATTTAATGCGCCACGGACTTTGAGCGTTAACAAAGATGCTTTCCGATATACCGAACAAGCGATTAAGTGGCACATCAGGCAAAATATCTTTTGTTTCCTGTGCCGTAATTTTCCCATTTGTTTCGTAAGATAGCATTGTTCGTGCAACATCAATGGCCG
>JAGLKS010000153.1 GCA_023140905.1 Alphaproteobacteria bacterium
GCCCAACTTCCTGCCTGCGGGATATAGTATTGTCACTATGTTTGAGCGTACAAATAACAAAAACATTGGGGTTATCCCATCCTTCACGAAGGGCGGAATGCGAAAAAATAAAACGTACAGGCTCTTCAAAAGAAAGCAAACGTTCTTTGTCCTTTAAAATCAAATCATAGGCATCAACATCATCTGTTTCCTTAGATTTTTTGCCGGTCACAGGATCAAGCATTCTCCCGGATTTCTTATCAATTGAAAAATAACCGTTATGAGTACAAGCAGTATCTATCCCATCCAAATACTTTTTATACTCCGGCTGAGTCAAAAGGCCCAACCCATTTAGATAATCCCTGTATTCTTCTTCAAAAATTTTCGCGTATTCACCGCCTTCGTCTCTTCCGTCTTCATAAACTCTATATTTAGCAACCTCATCAATAAAAAAGAGGGTAAGCACTTTAATGCCCTGATGAAACAATGTCTGCTCTTTTTCAAAATGGGCTCTGATTGCTTCTCTGATCTGAATACGCCGCAGCGCGGCCTCATTAACATCTCCGGTAGCTTCACCGGCTATAAGCTCGACACCATTGGTAAAGCTGACTGTATCCGTAATAGCATTAATATCTGAAATTACAAAATCTTTGTATTGATCCAGTTTGTTAGATAAATCAAACAGATTGTTGCCCTTTTTCAATTTGCGGATGATTCGTTTAATACCGCTATTCTGCTTAATCTCTATTTCAATGCGAGCAACCGGGCTCTGTTTAGAGATTTCAATGGATTCCAGATAAAGATAGGCATTAGTACCGCTTAACCCCTTAACCGATATACCGCGCACAGCTATTTTCTTAACCAGCTTCTGATTATAAGCATCCAAAGCGTCCAGGCGATGCACTTTATTATGATGTTTCTTATGTGTGGCAGAATATCGAAGAATCATTAAAGGATTAAATTCTTTCAAAGAGTGAAAACTTTTACTCTCTTTTTTACTATCGCCTTCGATTTTTTGCGGTTCATCAATAATTAAAATAGGTTTGTTTGCTTTAATAACATCAATCGGGCGGCGGCTCTGAAAATCATCCAGGACTTCATAAATCCTACGCGCGTCTTTTCCCCGCGCGTTGAATGCCTGCACATTAATCACCATCACATTAATCCCGGAATTAGAGGAAAAACTCTCCAGATCAGAAAGCTGCTTAGAATTGTAAATAAAAAACTTCACCCGCTTACCGTAAGACTCTAAAAAATGCTCTGCTGTAATTTCCAGTGATTTATAAACACCTTCCCTAGTGGCAATACTGGGCACAACAACAATAAACTTGCTCCAGCCGTAATGTTTGTTCATCTCAAAAAATGTCTTTATATAACAGTAGGTTTTTCCGGTACCGGTCTCCATCTCAATGTCCAGATTAAGAGAAGATACTTTCGTTTTTACTAAACTGCTTGAGGGGGGAAGATTCTGACGACGCTGGACTGCTTGAATATTTTCCAGAATCTGCTGGCCGGTTAACATTAGCTCAGCATTTTTAAAGCCGGAGTCATCAAGTTTCTGCTGCTTGTCTGAGCCGGGATCAATACGATAACGAATCCCTCCTGTATTAGGCTGGCCTTTAAAACAATCTATTACCGCTTCCACGGCACAAGTCTGGTAAGCTTGTTTTTTGAACTTAAGTTTCATCTATCTAAATCTCCACGTTTATTCTGCAAATCTCTTATTCTTTCTGCATTTCTTTCTGCAAACAACCATTTCTTTCTGCAAATACCGGCTTTTATTCTGTATTTATATCACCTTAGACTATCAAGGATTACTTGACAGTTGATTACGGGAACAACTCACTATCAGCATAAATAATTCCAGTTTAACGCAAAAAACTCATAAAGCATTCGTAACGCATTGATATATATAGTTAATTTAGGTACTTTCACCAAATCACGTAAAAAGCCTATTTATACTTACCCTCTACACCCCATACTTATTTATTTTTTAAACCGCTTTACGTCTTTGGCAATCTTTCTTTACGAGAATCGCCATTTTGAGCTATTAGATAACATGCGTAGCGGGTAAGCATGATGTCATCAACTTCTTTAGATGCGCCCTTAGGCATAGGGATCGTTTTGCTGACATCAGCAAAATGATCTGGAATATTCTGCCTTGAGTTC
>JAGLKS010000154.1 GCA_023140905.1 Alphaproteobacteria bacterium
GGCTTGCGTGTTGGCAGATCATTGGTTGCGTTATAAAGCCCAGTGTCTTTGATATTGGAGAGAGGAAAATATGTCTCACAAGAATGATCCGTGGCTTAGGAAGCGTCAGATTTTTTCTATGCCGGTGACTAGCAATAAGAAGAAAAAACGTGGAATGCGGATTTTCTCAATATTATGGTTGGCGTTTAAAAAAACATCAATGGTAATTGGCGCTGCTGTGATTGTTAGCACTGTTCTATCTATATGGGCGCTGTCTTCCATTGTTCGCGAGATTGATATGAATGCAGAGATTGGGCGCTTTCCTTCCGAGATGGTTTTATATTTGGAAATTGATGGGGATTTGCCTGATCTTATGACAGAGACAAATTTCTCGCAGCCATTTGCCAGTAATGCTAAAACGATTAGGAATTATATTGATGCGTTGGAGAGTGCAGCAGAGGATAACAGAGTAAAAGGAATTTATGCGATAGTTGGGTCTGAAGGGTTGTCCGTGGTGCATGCTCAGGAATTTCGCAGGGCTTTGGCTAAATTCAAAGAGTCGGGAAAGTTTGCTTATATTTATGCAACAGCATTTGACCAAGGCTTGAGTGGTTATTATCTGGCTTCAGGGTTTGATGAAATATGGATGCAGCCTATGGGCGTTGTGATGGTCTCCGGCATTAGTGCTCAAATGCCGTATTTGCGCAAAGTTCTTGATAGAGTTGGAGTGTACCCGCAGATATATAAGCGCAAAGAATATAAAGGCGCTTATGATATGTTTACTGAAAGTGAAATGTCTAAGGATAGCCGTCGGGCAACGGAGGCTTTGGTTGAGGATATTGCTTTGGCGTTGAGTCAGGATATTTCCAACGATATGGGGATTACGACTGAAGAGTTTAAAACGCTCATTGATAAAGGCCTTTATATGGATAATGAAGCGTTGGAGGCAGGGTTGATTGATGTGCTCGATTATGAAGATGTTTTGATCGAGAAAATCAATAAACAGGTTACGGGTGATGTTAAAGGAGATGGTCTGGAATATGTACGGTTTGATCGTTATGTTGGAGATATACTCAAAAAGCAGAATAATGTTTCGCCGAATGATCCGAAAATAGCTCTGATCTATGCGATAGGGGCGATTGTTGATAGTGCCGGTATACGTGCGTCTGGTTCCAGTTCTCATATTGGTTTGGGGATGAAAACCATAGTCGCGGCGGATGAAATTTCTGCGGCTTTGCTGGATATTGCTGAAGATGAAACTTATAAAGGCGTGGTGTTAAGAATTGATAGCCCCGGCGGTTCTCCTGTTGCATCTGAGACTATATTGCGTGCAATCCATAAAGTGCAGGAAGCTGGGAAAAGCGTGACAGTTTCTATGGGAAGTACTGCGGCATCTGGTGGTTATTGGATCGCAACAAGTGCTGATAAGATATTTGTTTTGCCTACAACCATTACCGGATCAATCGGAGTGTTAGGCGGTAAATTTTCTCTGGCGCAGCTATGGAAGACGTTAGGCGTTCATTGGGATGAAGTGAATTGGGGAAAAAGGGCTGCTATGTGGTCAATGAACCAGCCTTATAACAAAGGTGAGATTGAGCGTGTTAATGCGATGATGGATAATGTTTATATCAATTTCATCGCACGTGTAGCTAAAGGTAGGTCTATGTCTGTGGAAGAGGTCGAGGAAATTGCGCGTGGCCGTGTTTGGTCTGGCAAGAGGGCTGTTGATATTGGGCTAGCTGATGAAATTGGTAGTCTGAATGATGCGCTGGACTATGCTGCATCACAAGTCGGGGAAGCTGATAGACATGATATTGCTGTAGAAATTGTGCCCAAGCCGTTAACACCAATTGAGCAGCTTGCCAAGTTTCTCGAAGAGCAGGTGAGCGTCGGACAGGCTTTGCACATTCAGGCAGGGCTGTTACATTCTTTATGGCCGCAAATCAGAGAGAGCTTGACGATACAAAATATGTTGAGCGGAAAAGTGGTTGTGTATGAGCCTACCCATGTTTTTGCTCAATAGGTTAGTGCTATAGGGTTCTTTTATAGAGAAGGAGAAAAACGTTATGCGTATATTTATTATTACACTATGTGGTATATTTTCATCACTATTGTTATTGCCGCAAACAAGTATGGCACAGGAAGAGGAATGCAAATCTTCTGTTAATCGCAGTATTATGGTTACGGGAGAAGCGGAAGTGCGTGTTGTTCCTGACCAAGTGCTGATATCTATGACGGCTGAAACGCGGGAACCGGATATTAAGGATGCTCAGATAAAGAACGATAAAACTATTCTGGCTGTGATGAAATATGCGACGGAAAAACTAGGCATTGAAGAAAAGAATATCCAAACAGATCATATTAATGTTGCTCCTGTTTACAGACAGTGTAATTACAGGGATGAGCTTGAGGGACGGTGTAGTCCACTAGAGATTGTCTATTATAGTGTGCGTAAAGGTATTCAGATACGCCTTGATGATCTGGACAAGTATGATTCTGTTATTTCGGCGGCTTTGAGCAATGGGATTACAAACATAGATAATGTTCAATTTATCACGACTGAATTGCGTAAACATCGTGATAAGGCCAGAAAAATGGCTGCGAAGGCTTCTCAGGAAAAAGCAAAAGCTATAGCGGAGACGTTGGGCATGAAGGTTGGAAAGCCAATTAATGTTAATGTAAATCATGTATCCCATTCTTATCCGCGTTCTCATTCGTGGCAAGGGCGGGGTGGTAATATGGGCGGTCAAAATATGATGATGCAAGTGTCTTCCGGTGGTTCTATGGCAGGAGAAGGAAGTGGGCTGGCTTTGGGACAGATCAGTATTTCTGCTGTGATTTCCGCGACATATCAGATGGAAGAGTAGGGTAAATTATACCGATCTGCACTCATTGAATCTCTCTTTGGGATATATTCCTCGCTGCTGGCGGTGGGGTTCTTCATTTTCGTTGTAAAGTTTTATCCGCGTAATAAGACCATCTGCGTAAGCTGGCGGAGGTTCACTTTATAAAAATAGGAATTAATATTTCCATTTTTTGACTATCATTTTCTCCTTTTGCAATAGGGAGACCTTTTATAAGGATGTTTGAGTGATAATTACCTTTTTGTAAGTTAGATGGCTGCTTAATCAGCACTCTAAGTCTTTCTGATTGTTTGGATCTAATAACAGTTGCGCTCCGTGATAATTCTAAAGACTGGTCTACGGAATGAGAACTGGAAACTGTTTTACCATTTGATGGACGTGTATCTTGTTCCCAATAAAATGAATAAACCATCGTTTCATTTGTTCCATTATAAACTGTAAGTACAATAACGCGGTCGTTTTCTTCAAATATAATCTGCTTTGGAAATATGGATGTTCCATGACTTTTTACTACATCTTCAACATCCGGGATAGTATCTTTAACGATCGATAACCAGTCAGCAGCATAGGAAACGCTTGTGCCAAAAAATATAATGGCAATAACTACAAAAGACAATAAAAACCCACGACGATATGCTTTCACGAAATAAACTCTCCTTGCTTGGTATCTTATCATATATGATTCCTCTACAATGTGGGACTAAACAATTTAGTAACTAAGAGTTATTACTACTGAGTTCTGCCCTCGTTTCCGGTATCCTCAAACATAGGTTTGAGTTGGTCGAACATATCGTGGAAAGACATGATAACATGATCCGGTCCCAGATTTTTTTCCAAAGTCGCCAAAGCTGCACTTACGGCAAAAGCAATAGGAACAATTTTAGCGTCTATATGGTTGTTAGCTTCAATCGCTGCATATATGTCTTTGTGGCGGTCCCCTATATACCAGACGATATCTTGTGGCGTTAAAGTGATATCCATGCGTTTAAGAGCCAGTAAAATAGGTTCTGGATGGGGTTTGGAATGTTGGATATCTTCGCGGAAGATTGTTGCTTTGAAGTAAGAAATTAAATCGAATTTCTTTAAGATATCATGCCCATAGCCTTTTCCCAGCCCGTTGCTAACTATGGCCATAGGAATTTTATGTGTGCTTAGGAAATCCAGAACATCATATAATCCGGGACACGGTTGTACGATTTGTTCGACAGGCTTGCGACGCACTTTATGAATAACGCGGTGAACAATCAGGCGCGGCTTTTTCTTATTTTCATTAAGCCACTCAGGGTCGTGCCATTCAGGAACAATAGGGCCTTTTCTTCTGCGTTTAAAAATCCATGAGAACAGCTTGGCGCATTTATAGGAAATGTTATCTAGCAATTCGAGCAAAGACAAGAGCCGTGGGTTCAAATGTCTTACGGCGGTTCCGTCCATATCGAAAATAACAATAGTTGGTTTTTCTATGCTCATATATCAAAACTTTACAGACAAAACAGTGGGAATGAAACTACTATAATTACGCAAGAGTGTATGTATTGGCCGTGTATATTAGACATCTGGATTTTATAACAAAGAGGTGACAAATATCACAATTTGTGCTGCATCTAATCCAGCTTCGCGGTATTGCTTGTCCATAGTGTCTTGTGGCTGGAAGCGATCAGGCAAAGTCATTGTTCTAACCTTTAAGCTTTTATCCATTAATCTGGTGTTTGAGAGAAATTCTAATGCAGAAGAACCAAATCCACCGCGTGATCCTTCTTCTATAGTAATAAGGATTTCATGGTTTTTAGCCAGTTTTTTAAGAAGCTCTGTATCTATTGGTTTGGCAAAGCGTGCATCTGCTATGGTTATGTCCAGATTATGTTGTTCCTTTATAATCTTTGCAGCGATTCTGCATTCTTTAAGGTGGGAGCCGAGATTAATAAGGGCTATTTTTTTACCTTCATGAATAAGTCGGCCTTTCCCTATTGGGATGATTTCAGGGGCGGATGGTATGTCAATTCCTACGCCTTCTCCACGAGGATAGCGAAATGCAATAGGCCCTTCATCATATGCTGCTGCTGTGGCAACCATACTAGCTAATTCAGCTTCATCACTGGCAGCCATAAGAACCATATTCGGTATGCAGCTCAGATAAGCAATGTCAAATGATCCGGCATGTGTTTGACCATCAGCACCGACTAATCCTGCGCGGTCTATAGCAAAACGCACGGGAAGGTTTTGTAAGGCAACATCATGGATAATCTGGTCATAAGCGCGTTGCATGAAGGTTGAGTATATGGCAATAAAAGGTTTATAGCCTTCTACTGCGAGACCGGCAGCAAATGTCACAGCATGCTGTTCTGCTATTCCAACATCAAAAAAACGATCAGGGAATTCTTTTTCGAACAGAGTTAATCCTGTGCCGGAGGACATAGCAGCCGTAATGCCAAGGATTTTAGAATCTTTTCTTGCACATTCTATAAGGCTTTGAGCAAATACTTCGGTATAGCTAGGGGCTGTGCTTTGATGGCTGCTTTTGATTTGCGTTCCGGTGATAACATCGAATTTTTTAACGCCGTGCATTTTATCCGCAGCCTTTTCAGCTGGAGTGTAGCCTTTACCTTTTTTTGTAACTGCATGAATTAATATAGGGCCGTTATGAACACTGTCGCGGACATTATTTAATATAGAAATTAAATCTTCAAGATTATGACCATCTACCGGACCAATATAATAAAATCCAAGTTCTTCGAATATGCTGCCTGAACCAAGGACATTGCGTACATGTTTTTCTGAGCGTTTAACTACATGGCGCAGTAGTGAAGGGAGTTTATCCGTGATTCTTTTACCAAGCTCGCGGGCATGTGTGTAAGGAGAAGAAGAAACCAGTTTTGTTAAGTGGCGGCTTAAGGCCCCAACAGGCGGCGCAATGGACATGTCATTATCATTTAATATAACGATAAGGCGTGTTTTTTTGTCATTGATTGTCATGCAGCCGGCATTGTTCATAGCTTCATAAGCCATACCGGCTGAAATTGAGCCATCACCAATAACGCATATTACATGATGAGGTGTGTTTGGATTGTCTATATCCCTGGCTACGGCCATGCCAAGTCCGGCAGAAATTGAAGTAGAGCTATGTCCAGTGCCAAAAGGATCATGTGGGCTTTCGCTACGTTTTGTAAAACCGGACAGGCCATCTCCTTGGCGGATTGTGTGCATAAGGTCTTTACGGCCCGTCAGAATTTTATGGGGATAGGATTGGTGTCCAACATCCCAGATGATTTTATCTTTTGGTGTATTAAAAACTTTGTGCAAAGCAACGCTTAGCTCGACAACGCCCAGTCCTGCGCCAAGGTGCCCGCCGGTTTTTGCAACTGTGGCAATCATAAAATCACGTAATTCGCTGCATAGAGCAACAAGTTGTTGAGATGAAAGCTGTTTAATATCTTCAGGAAAATTAACACGCGTCAAAAAGCCTTCTTTTTCAGAAGGATCAGCCCTATCTATGGGGTCAGCTATAATTTTTCTTTCTGCTTGTGTCATAAGTTGCTTTTTTATCCTATGAAGACATGCTGATGCAAACAAAAATATCACACCAGCACGGAATACACGATTATATATTTAAGGGTGTATCCAAGATTACGTTTATAGGCACGAAAAAACCATGGGGCTTGCCCTGTGGATGTGGTGCGTCCAAACAAAGGGCTTCACGAAGTGGAGCGGGTGTTTGGACAAGCGTAGCTTGACCCGTGGAGTTTCATACTGTTTTTAGTTAAGCACGACGTGCCAGAACATAAAGCGCTAAATCAACTAAATGTTTTTCGCGTCCATCGAATATGCGTAAATGCCTGATAGCTTGTTCAACCAACATTTCCGCACGTTCTTTAGCTTGTTCTTTCCCCATAGCGGAGACGAATGTGGCTTTACCGGCTTGTTCATCTTTGCCTGTGTCTTTGCCTGTATCTTGTGGATCTGATTCGACATCGAGAATGTCATCCGTGACCTGAAAAGCAAGCCCAAGATCATAAGCGTAATTGCATAAAGCTTTTTTGTGAGGCTTGTTGGATTTACCAAGTATAGCTCCAGCTTCGCAGGCAAAAGCCATTAACTTACCGGTTTTCATACGCTGCATCCGTGAGATTGTGCCAAGATCAAATTCTTTTTCTTCAGCAATCAGGTCCAGCATTTGTCCTCCAACCATCCCTTGAGGACCAGAGCTGAATGCCAAGGCTTTGATTAGTTCGCAGCGTACGTGTGGATCTTCATGTGTTTCAGGTTCGCTTAGTACTTCGAACGCTAGAGTAAGGAGAGCATCTCCTGCGAGGATAGCCGTAGCCTCGTCAAATTGGCGATGTACTGTAGGTTTACCACGGCGTAAGGCGGCATCATCCATGGCTGGTAAATCATCATGAATGAGAGAATAGCAATGAATAAGTTCTAAAGTAGCAGCCACGCGCCGTGCACGTGCAGGATCGACGTTAAACAATGCTGCTGAGTGCACAACCAGAAAAGGACGTAAGCGCTTACCTCCATTAAGTGTACCATGGCGCATAGCACTAAAAAGCCGATTTTCGGCCAAATCTGTTTGAGGAAGGAGGCGATCAATTAGTTTATTAATAGCCTCATTAACCGCAGCCATTTCATTTTGCAAACCGGAGTCTGCGTCTCTTAAAGATGGTGTCATAGTTTTATTCTTCCGAATCCAGAGGTTGGGCTTTAATTGTGCCATTTTCAGAGATAGAAATTTTTTCGATTTTTATCTGTGCATCGCGTAATTTTTCTTCACAATGACGTTTTAATTCTGTGCCGCGTTCATAAGCAGAAATTGAGTCTTCCAGAGGAGCTTCTCCGGTTTCTAGCTTGCGTACGATTGTTTCCAATTCTTCTAATGCTTCTTCAAAGCTAAGGGCCTTAACAGCCTTATTCTGTGCCATTCTTAATACCTGTTTATATAAATTTTATCATCTAGACAAGATGGATAGTGTAAGTCAGAAAAGGCTATTTCTCAAGGATTATAATTTTCTTACATTGTCCTTTAGGATACAAGACCTAATTTTTGTTCCAAAGCGCCACAAAGCATATGTCCCAGCAAGATGTGCATTTCTTGTATTCGCGCGGTTGTTTGAGATGGAACAATCAAAATATGATCGCATATATCATGCATTTTACCGCCACTTTTTCCAGAAAAGCCTATGATGGTAATTCCTTTTTCTTTCGCCATTTCGATAGCCTTAATAATGTTTGCACTATTGCCAGACGTGCTAATAGCTATAGCGATATCACCTTTATTTCCGAGCGCTTCGATTTGGCGGGAGAAAATGTAATCATAGCCGTAATCATTTCCTGCTGCGGTGAGTGTTGACGTATCAGTTGTTAAAGCTAATCCTGCAATGGGAGCGCGGTCTTTGATAAAACGTACGCTGAGTTCTGTGGCTAAATGTTGAGCATCAGCAGCGCTGCCACCATTACCAAATAACATGATTTTATTGCCGTTTGTAACCGCTTTTGCACAAGATTCCAGACAAGCGGAAAAGCTTCCCTGTAGGGTTTCTATTGTTTTTCTTGCTATGGTTTCATGTTCTTGTGTTTCAAGCTGCCAATAGGCTTTGAGATCAAAGTTAGACATGGTTTTATTTTTCTTTTGCTGTTGTATTTGTAGCATTATTTGTTTCTTCTGCATCTTTAGGCGGATCTGGTTTCCTTTTCTTAGCGGCTTCAGCGCTGGCAATAGGGACCATGTGTTTTCGATTATAAGCAAGTTGATCGGGGGTTACCTGAAAACCAATTAAGATACGATAGTTATTTGCCTTATTTTTATTCTTGATAGGAATAATCTGGCGCAGATTTTCAAAATAAGTATGTTCATTTTCTCCGCTAGCATAAGTAATGGAAGCCGCGAAAATCTCTTTAGCCATAATTTTTCCTGTGGGCGTTGTTACTGCTACGAAAAACGGATAGGAGAAAAATGGTTTTTCTGATGTTTTATTGCGTCCTTTAGGGCCAAGCGTACCATTGAAAAGCAGTTTTAGATCAACGATTGCGGTTTTTGATGAGAGGTTACACGCACTCTCAGCACTTTTTAGATCAACGCGGGAAATTAGGTTCTCTTTGTTTCGGTGATGGGGACTTGAAAAATCGCTGATTGAGCTTAGATCATCGACGATCTCAACCTTGGGACAAGGGCTGCGCAGCAACTTTTCAGGCGTACTACCAATGATTTCTGCAAGATAAATATTGTTTTTGATTCCAGAACCATAAATATCACCTTCTGCAACATCATAAGCATTATTTTTCATATTTTCTAATGTTTGGCAGGCACAGAGATTCATAGTGCACATGAAAAGCAGGGCAAGTAATTTTAGTTCTTTTATCATATTGATAATCCTAATAAGACATGCCCAGATACGAATGTCGAGCGAGACTAACGTACAGATTACGCAACAATCATGAAATAGGCAAGGGCTGGATTCTTTATAAAATTATGCGTATAGCTTTTAGTATCAGGACCTATTAGAAGCAAGAGTAAAATAAATCAGGGCAATTATTTGATATGGGCAAAAGAAAGCTGAAAATTCTGTTGGCAGCACCGCGTGGTTTTTGCGCTGGTGTATATCGCGCAATACAGATTGTGGAACGTACGTTAGAGAAATATGGTGCGCCGGTTTATGTGCGTCACGAGATTGTGCATAACAAATATGTCGTTGATGGATTACGCGCAAAAGGTGCTGTCTTTGTAGATGATCTGGATCAAATCCCTGATAATGGGCGTCCTGTCATCTTTTCTGCTCATGGCGTGGCTAAAGTTGTTACGCAAGAGGCTGCACGACGGGAGATGTTTTATATTGATGCAACGTGTCCGTTGGTTAACAAGGTACACAGGGAAGCTGAACACCATTATGAAAATGGAAGACAAGTTATTTTGATTGGCCATTCCGCCCATCCTGAGGTGATTGGTACGATGGGACAATCACCTGAGGGGGTTGTGTTGTTGGTTGAACGCGTCAGCGATGTTGCAGGGCTTAAAGATGTTGTTCATAATCCATATAATCTGGCTTATTGTATGCAAACAACATTGTCTGTGGATGATGCTGAGGGGAT
>JAGLKS010000155.1 GCA_023140905.1 Alphaproteobacteria bacterium
ATCATAGGCGTTCATATCATCATGCTGATCCGCGCCGATAGCTTTTTGCAAGCCTTGCGCCTTTAACATCATCTGTTTTTGCACATCCCATGTTTTTGTATCAAGCACATCTTTGATATGCTTTTCTTTAAGCTCGCTAAAGCTTGCCTTGATATGGGCGCGGATTTCCGCTTCATGCCCTGCCCAGTCTTCGCCATATTCACCGTAAACCCATTTCATAACGGCGTTTAATGGCTTTGGCGCAAAACGAAGCGCGGCTATGCGTTCATCACTTAATTGATAGGACTCGCGCAAAGGACGTTCAACCGTGATGCGGCGGTATCCGAACTCATGGCTATCAAAAACCTTGCTAGCGAATGTTTTGGGCGCTTCGGTTTTAGGGTTTTCCGATTGTCTGCCGCGATTGCTTTTGGCTTCTGCGGGTTTGTTTAATATTTGCACATCTGTTTCTTCGAAGTTGCCAAAGCTGCGCGTTATGGTGGCTATATCATCGTCTTTCATTTCATGGCGTTTAGAGCCTAATGATTTGCGCATTTTGCCGTATAGGTTTGCGCCGTTGATGAGTTGCACTTTGCCTTTGCGCTCATCTGACTTTTTATTTGATAATATCCAGACATAGGTTGATATGCCCGTATTATAAAACATGTTGGTTGGTAGCGCGACAATGGCTTCAAGAAGATCGGCTTCAAGGATATAACGGCGAATTTCAGACTCGCCAGACCCCGCTCCGCCTGTAAACAAAGGTGAGCCATTAAGGATAATGCCAATGCGCCCTCCTCCGTCTTTTGTATCTCTCATTTTGCTTATTAAGTGCATGAGGAAAAGTAGAGAGCCGTCAGATACGCGGGGCAGTCCTGCGCCAAAACGCCCTTCAAAGCCTTTTAACGCATGCTCATCTTTAACGTCTTTTTCTATTTTCTTCCAATCCACACCAAATGGCGGGTTAGATAGCATGTAATCAAATTTATCGGCGTAGTGTTGATCGTTTGAAAGTGTATTTCCCAGTTTTATGTTTTTGACTTCTTGCCCTTTGATAAGCATATCTGCCTTACAAATGGCATAGCTTTCAGGGTTAAGTTCTTGACCATTGGCTCGTATTACCGCTTGTGGATTTAGCTCATGCACATATTCCATGCCTGATGATAAGAACCCACCTGTTCCAGCCGTTGGATCATAAATGGTGCGGATAATTCCTGATCCCGTTAAAACTGCATCATCTTCCATGAATACTAATGATGTTGTTAGGCGTACTATATCGCGCGGGGTGAAATGTTCTCCCGCTGTTTCGTTTGAGCTTTCAGCAAAGCGGCGGATTAGTTCTTCAAATACTAGACCCATCTCATGATTGGATATGGCTTTTGGGCTAAGGTCAGTTTTTCTGACCTGTTGTACGATTTTATAAAGGAGGTTAGCATCATCCAATTGCCCTATAAACTCTGCAAATTTGAAATGCTCAAATATCTCACGCGCATCTTTGGAAAATCCTTGGATATAGGATTCTAGATTATCTTTGATTCCAGCTTCGCCGAGTTTTGATAAATCCATTTTTGAGGCGTTGAAAAACGAAAGCCCGTTTGTGGCACGAAGTAGTAATTTTTCTTGGGCTTCTTCGGTTAGTTCCATTTTTTTGATTTTATTAAATTCCGATAGAACGTTTTCTTTGCTTTCTTCCAAGTCCCCCTCAAGGCGGTGCAGTAATGTAAATGGTAAAATAACACGACCATATTGGCTTTGCTTAAAATCTCCGCGTAATAAATCTGCTAGTGTCCATATATATGCGGCGAGATTGTTGGGTTTTTGTGTCATTTATAGTGTTTCCTGTACCTAAATTATGCACTGAAGCATTTTTGATAATCTTAGGTTGTTTGCTAAAAAATGCCACTGATTTTTGTAAAATGTTATCGTTATGCTCCAATAATGTTACTTAAGCTGTGTATTTTATGCTTAAATGTCAATATGTATATAACATATTGTTGTACATTCATTATTTCTTGTCATTTAAGATGTTTTAGCCTTTTTTACGTATGTTTGTGGGGATTTGATTTTATAAGTTGCTGGATTTTCAAAAAGACCCATTAATTGAAGATTCAATATTCGCTCAGCCCTACCCCGAAAGTGAAAAAGTTAAAGAACAAGAAGCGCGTGAGAACCTAAAAAGAGAACGTGAAAAATATCGAAACGAGCTACAAGATGTTTGGTCAAAACAAGTTGATATGATCACTTTAAATGATGCTCTTGAACTTGTTGGCATAACGGATATTCTTCTTGTGAAGGGTTTGCATAAACTTCATGCGGCAGTTTTGGAAGATCATAAAGATGATCCGAAAAAAGAAAAATTAACG
>JAGLKS010000156.1 GCA_023140905.1 Alphaproteobacteria bacterium
CAGCCAAACGTCAACACGTTGAGAATTCAAAAAAACACCAATCCTATGATGATTTGCGTAAGATAATTGATTCTGTGCAACTGCCTTCAGGGTTTCTTACAGCATTAAAGCGCAATAAAGGCAAAGCAATCATTGCTGAAGCCAAAAAGGCATCCCCAAGTAAAGGCGTTATTCGTGAAGATTTTGATCCTTTAGGCATTGCTAAAGCCTATAAAGACGCTGGGGCAACATGTTTGTCTGTTCTAACTGACGAGCCTTTTTTTCAAGGACGGGATGATTATCTTGTTGTAATAAAGCAGGAAGTGAACATCCCTGTATTGCGTAAAGATTTTATGATTGATCCGTATCAGATTTTTGAATCACGTGCGCTGGGAGCGGATTGTGTTTTGCTGATTATGGCTATACTGGATGATGCAATGGCGCGCAGATTATATGAAACAGCCATTGGCTTGAATATGGATGTTATCGTTGAAGCCCATGATTTAGTTGAATTGGAAAGATCTTTGAAACTTGATCCTATGATTATAGGTGTAAATAACCGCAATCTTAAAACGATGGATGTTGATTTAAATACGTCATGTGAGCTTGTTACTCATATTCCGGCTCATATATTTAAAATTTCTGAAAGCGGTATTCATTCATATGAGGATATCAAGCGGCTTAATATCAGCGGATATGAAGGCTTTTTGATCGGAGAAAGTTTGATGCGCCAACAGAATGTTGGTGACGCCCTTTCCAGATTGATTGGGGATATAAAATAAGAACATCGTTGACACAAAGTAAGAATTAATATAGAACAAAATGAGGACACTTTGTTATGCTATCGACATATTTAATTAGTGTTTATTGTCATTAGGATTGATCGTTTCAAATATACGGGAGGATGCCGTGCTGACCAAAAAGCAAAAAGATTTGCTGTTATATATTCATCAACAAATGTTACAAGATGATATTCCACCTTCTTTTGAAGAAATGAAGGATGCGCTTGGGTTAAAATCAAAATCCGGGATTCATCGTTTGATTTCTGCCTTGGTAGAGCGCGGTTATATTGAACGCCTTCCTCATCGTGCCAGAGCTATAGAGATTAAGCGTTTACCTGATGGCGTTATGAGAGACATTGAAAGTAAAAAACAGCTTATATCTGATGGTGTTTCTGTCCAATCAGGGGAAGCTTTGGCGAATAATCTGGATGAGATACCTCTTTGTGGACATATTGCAGCGGGTACGCCGATAGAGGCTGTTCGTGATGAAGGTACGGTTATGCAAGTCCCTCAAGGATTTGTCGGATATGGGGAGCATTATGCTTTGGTTGTGGATGGAGATTCCATGATTAATGCAGGTATTCACGATAAAGATACAGTTATTATTCGTCGCTGTGATAGTGCAGAGAATGGAGCGATTGTTGTTGCATTAATTGATGATCTGGAAGTGACGCTTAAACGTTTACGACGAGCTGGAAACAAGATTGTTCTGGAACCTGAGAATGATGCGTATGAACCACGTATTCTTGAACCGGAGCGTGTGAAGATACAAGGTAAACTGGCGAATTTATTACGGACCTATCATTGATGGATGTTTATCAAGTCGCTATGTGGGCTGATTCTTCTTTCTTGTCTTTTTGCTAAACCTTGTCCATGGTCTGTCTTTTTGGCTCTCAATGACAGTTTTTATAGTAATATCAGGAAGATGGCCAGCTATTCCAGCCATAGATGTGTCTTCCTTTCTGATCCATACAGCGTGTGTTTCTTTTTCCCATGTATCAAATTTATCAATCACGTAATATGTCCGGCATTGCAAATTACGAGGAAGAGGCTCAACGCTAATAACAATATCGGCCCAGTTACACTCCTCTTTAAGGATATAAGCTGAGCGTACGAAACTGATATTTGTGTTTTTTATCGTAAAGCGACAGCCTTGTTCTCCGCATTGATGAAATGGTGATTGCCGGTTTTTCTCTTTGGTATGGTTGCCTTTGTAATCAAGCAATTGTGCAGATTTCTCAGGTAAACCATAAATATTTTCCCAGTTACGTAATACAAAGCGGTCACTACGCCGTGTGGATGTATAGAGCTTGTCCCCCTCCTTATTCTCCTGATTAGTAATTCTTTCGCGAAAAACAAATAATTTATGTGAACCGGAAATAAGAATATCGGGCATGATATATTTTTGTGTCGCTATCATACCTATGATCAGGAAAGGCAGTACAATAAGTTTCCCAATGCCTTTCCACAACATCATGAACAGGCAGGCTACATTAATCAGCAGAAAAGCGCTAAAAGGCCACATGGAATTTCTGACAATGGCATAAGGCAAACTCGCAGCCCAGTAGGATATATCAAGCATTCCTTCTATTCCATATCCCATAAGCGTGAGCGAGGGTTCATCAATTCCAAATGGCATAAGCACCAGACTTAGCAAGGCAAAGGGCATGATAATAAAGCCAAGTAACGGCCCTGCAATCAGATTGGAAGCAGATCCGATAAAGGAAACTTGTCCGAAATGGTAGAGCGAGAAAGGCGCTGTGGCGATGCTGGCAATAATAGTGGTGAGGCAAATCCCAAGAAAATAAAGGGCAAGCTTTTTTAGGAAGAACGCTTGTGTGTATAATCTTATCCATAATTGCCGTGTCACATCGTAAAAGTAGACCAGACTTGCTACAGCGGCAAAGGACATCTGGAAACTAACGGATAGCAGGCTTTCCGGTTTAAAAAGCAATACAATAAGTGCTGAAGCTGCAACAAGACGCAATGATATGGGCGAGCGATCCAGAATAATGGCTAGAAAGACAATACCACCCATCAATACGGAACGTTGCGTAGGCACGGTAGATCCGGCTAAAAACATATAGAAAACAGCAGATGCAAAAGCAAAAACTGCAGCTATTTTCTTTATAGGATAATGCAGAGCAAGTGCCGGGATGCATGCCATTAAGAACCTGAAAATAAAAAATAACGTTCCTGAAAATATCCCGACATGCAGCCCTGAGATAGCTAGCATATGTGCTAGCCCTGCATCACGCAC
>JAGLKS010000157.1 GCA_023140905.1 Alphaproteobacteria bacterium
TTCCAAATGAAAAAGCGTCATGATAAACAGCATTTCCGAGAGTACCAATTTTCCCGCTCGCCGTCGTTTCCGGCTCGTGGGGATCAATTCATGAGCCTACCATTCCTAGTAAATTTTGCAAAAATCATCAAGACATGAAAACAAAGCGGTGATATCTATGGACATGAGGGGGTTCCTGATCTGGAATAAGAAAATCGAATAGTTTCAATCCGATTCTCTCACGTCCGTACATTTCAGTGAATCCCCTTACCGCTTTATCCATAGTTGGGGTTACAGTAGGAAAACATGGGAATGAGGACATGATAAAGCGATATGTCCAAAATCAGGGAAAGGAATATACGAAGCTACACAACGATATGCAACTTATACTCTTTTGATACCTCGCCCCTTGGGGCGGGGTCGTTCATTAAAGCCTCGAATTTGACAGTCATCTGTGATCACCAAATGCCCTTTGAACCCGAAATAAGTTTTTTTGGCAGCATAATACCCAAAAGAAGCCAGTCCGGCGAAAATTTTACTTTTTTTGGTACGGGCAAATTTGCATATCTGAAGAGGAACGCCGTCAACAATCTTTCAAACAGGCGTAAACAACGCTAGTGAAAATCACAGTGTAGTCATACTACACGCAGAAGCGTCTGCAAGAGTTTCCTCAAATGTTCCGCTAAAGCTATAAGTTACAGTTGCTCCTCCGCTTGCTGCGTTGATTGCGTCACCCCAGCAAGGCGCTTTTTTACCACCTGCATCTGGCTCTATATTTGCCAATTCGTCTGGAGTTTGTTCTTCCTCATCACCACCAGCTGCAGGGGTAATCAAATTCAAAGCTGCTGCGCCGCCAGGAGCACCCGTTCCAAACGCCCCGACTGATGGCAGGCCCATAATTGTAACATTCAAGCCTCTTGGTCTTGCGTTAAAACCGTAAAACTGATTGAAGAAATCTTCGATATTGTCAAGATTGGCAGGTGTTGCGCCAACAAAGATCTGTCCACGACCGTTAACTGGGCTGTCATCAGCATCAAATAAACGATTCTCGATAAATCCAAGTTCTGCTGCAGTCAGGATGCCCCCTGTGCTACTTGGGGTGATACCATCAAATGTAGCATTCAAGCCGTTAAGCATAATAGGGGAGCTTGAGCTATCGAGGAATGAACCATCTTCCAAACGAACATAGAAACTTCCTGCAGTTTGGAACCCGGTAAACTCAGTTGCACCAAGTGTATTACCAACAAGACTCAACGAACCGAATGTTCCAACCTCATCGAACTGCATTCCAACAGGTGTTGCAGTAGGATCAGTATTCGTGAAGCTATTAGGGTTGGTTAAATCTGAAATATCGATGTAACCACTTTCGAACAACGCACCGATTGGGTTATCGGTAAAGTCATTACCGGTAAGAACAACGTTACCATTGTTCCCTCCTAGCATTGCCAAGCCATGAGCACCATTATTATAAATGTCGTTATCCAGGATATACGTGCTGTTAGCGTTTCTAACTTCTATTCCGTTATCTTGGTTGTTGCTAACTATATTTTGGATAATACGAACTTCGCCGCGATTATTAGAGATATCGATACCATCATTGCCATTTCCAGCAACTCTATTTCTGTCAACTAAGACATTACGTCCGCCATTGACATTAATACCATCATCGCGAGAAAACTTAACTCTGTTGAGTGCTATAACAGTATTATCACTACGTTTGACATTAATGCCATCATCTCCAGCAAACTTAATACGATTAAGCTCTATGGTAGTATTATCACTATGTTCGACATCAATACCGTCATCTCCAGCATATACAATGCGGTTATCAGAGATTACAGCATTTCTACTGTGAGAAACCTCGATACCATTTCCATCATGGCGTCTAAGCCCAGTTGCTATGATGACATTGCCTTCAATTTCAACATTATTGTTATACTGAACGTCGATGCCATCATCTCCGTGATTTTTGATTATGTTCCTACGAATGTCAGCACCGTGACCACCGGAAACCAAAACACCATCGCGTTTGCCATCTTTAACAAGGTTATCATCAATATCGATGTAAGAAGTTTTGTATGCAGCAATTCCTGCAACTACAGTTTCTTCAACTTTGTTTCTATCAATATCTACGCTGTTTCCACCTTTAACCAAGATGCCATAGCGAGCGTATGTGCTTGCACCATTATCATTGATTTCGTTTCCTACGATTTGTGTATCATCAGAGCTCAATGCGTAAATGCCAGTATTAGAAACATCGTCAATTTCGTTGTCCGAGATGGTTGCGCTATCACTGTTCGTTATGCGAATACCGTTCCTTGCACCATCAATATCGTTATTGTCGATCAAAGCATTCCAGCTATCAATAACGGAAACACCTGTTTTTGTGATGCTATCGATAGTGTTATACCGTGTGACACTATGGTCACTATCAGCAATTACGATTGCGTTTCTGCCACCGGAAATTTTGTTTCCGCCAGCATATCCTGAAGCAAACGGATTATTATCTGTTACGCCGACTGTAGCATAAGCACTGTTTTCTACTAAAATACCAGTTGTAGTAGTATTAGAGCTTGAGATAATATTGCCCCAAATATCGACATCGTTAACATCGTTAGTACCATCGGTATTTTGAACATGGATACCTGTTACATCAGCACCAATAATTGTGTTGTCATAGATCTTTATGTCATAAGCATTATCAGCAAAAATACCAGTATCTGCACCAGTTATAATGTTGTCAAAGATCTTGACTTTAGAGCTATCGATAACGGAAATACCTGCTTCTGCAACATTATCAATAGTGTTATTAGTAATTATGGCGTTGTCAGAGCCATTTTCAATACTGATACCATTATCTGATTGACCGGATATAGTGTTGTTATCGATCACTGCGTTGTCAACATTTTCCAGATTAACGCCATCACCGGAACCATTATTCGACGTTGTAGCAACCTGATCACGAATATCGTTGTTTGTAATTGTAATATTATGAGAACTAATAACACGAACGCCTGTTTGACCGCCGATGAGCGTATTATTCGTTACTGTTGAGTTACCGCCGCCGATAAAGACAATGCCTTCATCAACAGGATTGATAACTATATTATCATATACAAGCGCATAGGAAGTATTGTTGCCTTGAATGCCGTCATCACCAACATTCGTGATCGTGTTATTATTAACATTCATGCGTTTACTATTCTGAACGAAAATGCCGTCGCCAAGAACGGAACCATCAGGGCCAACAGTGCCGGTAATGCCATTATAATCAATTGTTAAATCATCACTTGATAATGCAAGAACGCCTGTAGTTAGAGCAGCCATACTGTTTCTGGAAACCGTTGCATTATCACTATCGATAATGGAAATACCTGTTTTTGTGATGCTATCGATAGTGTTATACCGTGTGACACTATGGTCACTATCAGCAATTACGATTGCGTTTCCGCCACCGGAAATTTTGTTTCCGCCAGCATATCCTGAAGCAAACGGATTATTATCTGTTACGCCGACTGTAGCATAAGCACTGTTTTCTACTAAAATACCTGTTGTTGTAGTATTAGAGCTTGAGATAATATTGCCCCAAATATCGACATCGTTAACATCGTTAGTACCATCGGTATTTTGAACATGGATACCTGTTACATCAGCATCAATAATTGTGTTGTCATAGATCTTTATGTCATAAGCATTATCAGCAAAAATACCAGTATCTGCACCAATCATGGTATTGTCAAAGATCTTGACTTTAGAGCTGTTATTAATGGAAATATTGCTGTCTGTGAAACCAAAAAATATGTTGCCATCAATAATTAGATTATCTGCTCCATCAGCGTAAACACCGTTAGAAGCAATCCCCAGCCCGTCAAATATGAATGGGTCGATATCTACATCAGAGGTTGTCACAGTGATAAGATTGCCAGTTACTCCGCTTCCGGAGTTTGTAGCATCATATTGAAGAATTGCACCAAACTGGCCAGTTAGTTTAACAGCTTTGTCGATAAGTAGGTTTTCAGTGTATATGTCGCTGCTAACATTAATTGTCTCAATTTCTGCATCAGACTCATCAGCAAACTGGATTGCCTGCTGGATTAGTGCGTTACTGGATTGAACATTAATCGTGTCTGCTGTGGTATTGATTTGTGAATCATCAGCCAATGTTGTGAAAGATGCATCACCAAGGCTGGCGCGTTTGTACACACGGCCATCAAGGTTTAAATGATCGACAATGATATCGTGTGGCGGAGTGATAAGACCAAAACCAAGTATGCTATCTGCTGTTGTCAGGTCAGCGACATTCAGTGCGCCGTTACCTAGTGTGATATCGTGAATCAGATTCACTTCCGGTGCGGCAACAGTCAGGGTGTTGCTTGTGATACCGTTGTAATTGTCATAGGTCCATTTCCATGGTTTCCATGTTCCATGAGTGTTCACAACATCATAATCATACTCACTAATATCAATGTCGCTACCAGTGCCTAGCGTTTCAGTCGCCCACAAATTGACATTTGATACATGTAAGGTATTGGCCAGTGCTTGATCGTAGATTGTGAGAGAATCACTTGGACCAAATTTAAAACCTAACCATGAGTATGTGTCGTTGATTATCAAGTGCTTCGGATCAATTAAAAGAGTGCCGGTTTCACCATTAGCAGCGCTAAGATCAACAAGTCCGCTATATCCAACAGATTCACCTGCAGAAATTTCCGAATAGCCACCATTACCGGAAACTGTGCCACCGCGAGCCGAAAGAGTTCCGCTGAAAATTGTGTAGTCATTCCCATAGAAATATGTATTACCGCCGTTACCATTTTCACCGGCATCAGCAACAATAATAGCATCTTCTGTCACATTAACGTTTTGACCGGTAACTTTAATTGATCCGCCGTTTGTTTCGCCTGAAGCTGCTAGTGTGCCGGATATTTCAACTTTACCTTGCTTACCGCCAGAAAGAATAATCTTGCCACCGATTTGTGTTGCAGATGCGACGTTAATTATGCCTTCCATATTAATAATATTGTCTACAGCGTCTTTTGCTGCAAGCGCACTTATTTGGACTGTGCCGCCTTCAGCATTAATTACGCCTTTATTCTCGATCAGGGCATCAGAAAGTTTACCATCAACAGCAATCTCAAACATGCCGTCACCATAAAGATCGAGAGTGACAATCTCACCGGACGCCATTACAACGTTACCTAGTTTTGCATTGATGATTCCGTTATTTGTTATAAATGGAGATACAAATGCAGCTAAACCGGCTTCGGCAATGTTAACTACGCCGTTAAGCTCAATAGAACCGCCATCGGCGCTTTCAATAACATAATCGCCAAAATCATTATTCAAGAGCTGGTTATTATCAATATTTCCTGTTGTTGCTACAATTCCTGCTACGTCAACGACAGAGTCTTTACCAAAGAATACGCCATTAGCATCGATAATAATAATCTTGCCATTTGAGTTCAGGTTACCCAAAATTTGTGTCGGGTCAGATTTAGTGTCACGTACAGCCAGTAATTTTCCATCAACATTAACAGTATGTCCGGTGTAAATATTCGCATCGCCAGAGCCGATAGCGCGGTCTGTGTCTAGCTTGATATTTGTAACATTGTTAATAGAAGCATCTGTAGTAAAGCTACCGGCATCCTGATTTAAGAGCCATGAGTGTGTTGGGTCCGATGCTTGCGTAGGCAATGTCATCGCGGCGAGAGTTACCGCTGTTAACGCGGATGAAAACATCCAGCGCCTAGCAAAAACAGTATTATAAAATGTATTATTTTTATGTACGCTCATGATTTCCTCCATTGTTGCAGTAAACAGTTTATGGTGTAAGTATACTCATTAATTTTCGATTTCATAAAAACTGCAAATAGCTTGCGTCATTTTGTCATATAGTCGCTTTATCATATTGATAAGCCCATAAATATATTATGTCAACTGGCTTTATCTGGTAATTTATCAAAACAAATAAGATTATATGTACTTATTGCCACTATTGCACTGTTATATCAAGAAAAACATTCAGACAAAAATATTTTTGTCTTGCCGAACTCATTATTAAATGCTTTAAATGCTTTATATGCCCATAATTACGATATGAGCGTGAGCGTATAACTCTATAAGAACGAGGTAAGAGCAAGCGATGAAAAATACATGGGTCTTTTCAAAAAAGCAGAAGAATGCATTAACGTTATGCAGTGCGATTTTTGCTCTTCTATATGCGACATCTTCGTTTGCGCAGGTGCCAAGCACTGCTACAACTACAGCAGCTCCGGGTCGTATTCAAGAAGATCTTAAAGCTCGTGGCACAATACTGCCATTATCAGATAAGATTGAAATTAATGATATTAAACTTCAGGAAGCTCCCGCGGGTTCAGAGGATATCATTTTTGAATTTACGCACGTAGAATTTGAGGGCGTTACGGTATATGAGATAAACGAACTAGACTTCGCATATGCAAACAAAATTGGGACAACTATATCATTGGCTGATGTCTATGATATTTCTTCTACGTTAACTAACAAATATAGAAATGAGGGCTATATTTTAACACAAGTTATTGTGCCACCCCAGACCATTGACGGGGGCGTTGTTAAACTTCGTGTTATAGAAGGGTTTATTGAGAATATCCATGTTGAGGGAATGGATGAAGGAAAAAACTCTATAAATCTTATCCGTAAGTATGCTAACGGGATAGAAATTAATAAAGCCTTGAACATAGCAGATCTTGAGAGATATTTATTAATCATCGGAGATCTTCCCGGTTTGAATGCACGTAGCGTGCTTAGTCCTTCTGAAACAACAACAGGTGCTGCTGATTTACGGATTATATTATCACGTGATCCTTATGACGCATATATTGGTGTTGATAATTATGGTAGCCGTTATCTTGGGCCGCTAGAATTTACAGCCGCCGGATCTTCTAATTCATATTTCGGTAACAATGAAAGAATTTCAGCGCAAATTGTAGCCGCTCCAGATCCGGGAACTCATTCAATAGGAGATTTGGAGCTTGGGTATTATGCTCTTAGCTATGAACAACCATTACCTTCTTTCGGATTAGGGACTAATATTGAATTATTTGCCAGTTATACTGATACGCGTCCGGGGTATGATCTAAAAGACTTTGAAGTGGAAGGTATTTCACAATATGTAAGTGCCAAGATAAAACATCCGTTTATCCGTTCGCGTTCAGAAAACCTTACCGGGTATGCGCTTTTCGATATGCGCGAAGTATCTAGCCGTAACAATATTCAAGATACATTGCATGACAACATACGTGCATTTCGTGCCGGTGGTAATTATCAGTCCATGGACAAACTTTTTGGTCTGGGTATTAACTCTTTTAACATAGAGCTATCAAAAGGCGTGGATGTTTTTGGTGCAACTAATCGCAATGATTCGAATATAACCCGTGCTCTTGGAAATCCTAAATTTACAAAAGTAACAGGTGATGTGCAGAGATTACAACGCGTCACGGCTGATGTTAATTTGTTTGTTGAGGCAGAGGGACAGTTGGCTTCCGGTCCTTTGTTAAGCTCGGAAGAATTTGGTGCCGGTGGTGCTAGTCTTGGCCGCGGCTATGATTCGTCGGAGATTGTCGGTGATGAAGGTGTTGCCGGGAAAGTCGAGATTCAGTGGAATAATCCTTATGACACAAAAATATTTAGTGATTATCAGCTCTTTGGTTTCTTTGATGTCGGGCGTACGTGGAATAAAGATGCTACTACTAGCAGCAATAAAAAAGATATCATTACATCTACGGGTTTTGGAATTCGTGCCGAGTTCTCAAATGAAATTAAGGCCGATCTAACTTTTGCTTTACCTTTGAACAGAAATGTTCAAACAAGAGGCGATCAAGGGGCAAGCATCCTATTTAAACTAAGCCGTTCTTTCTAGAGAAGTTTTAGCTGGATTCAATGAAATCGAAAGATATCATATTTATTCATGGCTGGGGTGAAGATAGTCGTATTTGGGAAGGAATAACAAGTCACCTTCCTGATTATAATCATCACTTTATAGACCTAGGATTTATAGTCGAACATAACGACTCGGAGCACATAATTGTCGTTCCAGACATTGATCGGGCCGTATTTGTAACCCACTCTTTAGGAGTAATATGGGCACTTAATCACATCCCGTTACAGCAATTTGACGCTTTGGTCGCGATCAACGGATTCGGCAGATTTACTGATTTTGCGAGCAATAATACGTTAGAAATCTTGGACAAATCGCTGCACAGCAACATATTTTTTCATATGGAAATGTTCTGGAAAAATTGCAATTTACCCGAAAATATGCAACAAATATACAAGCCAAGGTTAAATATAGAGGCATTATCTCAGGGACTGGACTGGCTTGGTTCGTGGGATGAATGTAAAAAATTACAAGATTTAAAGGCGAGGGGTGTTCCTGTTTTATCTTTAGGAAGTGAGAATGATCTCATATTACCATTAGAGATGATGCAGGCACATTGGAAAGACCTTGGATATGATGTTGTAATCAAAAAACAAGCCGGGCACGCTTTACCTGTTAGCCATCCTAAATGGTGTGCAGAGCAGATAAAGCGGGCTGTAAGTACAGAAAATCAGAGCAAACAAGGGAGTGCGTTATGAGCTGGAAGGACAATGTAATAAAGAATTTTGATGATAAAGCACAATTCTATGACAAGGAAAGTCAAGTTCAAAGAGTTGTTGCGGAGACATTGATTGCGGAGCTACCTAAAGGGCGCGAAGCTGAGAAAATCGAAAATATTCTTGAGATAGGATGCGGGACTGGATATCTGACACAATTATTATTCGAGAAATACGAGAACAAAAATATTTGTGTTTCAGACATTTCTCCGTCCATGATTGTGCAGGCTCAAATGCGTGGACAGGAAGTTGCTGCTGCACGTGGACATACGACTCGTTGGGCCGTATTTGATGCAGAAAAACCGCCTGTTAACATGACAGGAACATATGATTTGATCGTGGCTAATATGGTTTTTCAATGGTTGGAAAAATCACAAAAAAGCATTGAGCGTCTAAGCCAATTGCTTAAGCCCGGTGGACGTATTATCTATAGCACATTAGGGCCGGAAAGTTTTGATGAATGGAAATCCGTTCTTCGTGAATTAGATATACCGATCGGTATTCTTGATTTCGATGTGTCAAGTGATGTATACAAGGAAGAATTTTTAATCAAGAGCTACGAAGATTCATACGAATTTTTGCACGCGATTAAAGATATTGGTGCCGGTGAAGCAAAAAAAGGGTACAAGCCCATGACAATGGCACGACTTAGAGAAGCTTGTGACAAGTTCAACAAAAGATATGACACCAGTATTACATGGCATATACTTTATGGAAGCGTGCAACGTAAGCAACAAAGCATTGTTGATCGTCTTACAAAGCTAAGAACAAAGAGCGCAAATGAAAGCTAAAACTGTTGCCGTTATTGGTGCTGGGATTGTAGGCTTAAATACAGCTTATAAAACTGCGCAAGAAGGAATGGATGTCACCATTTTTGAAAAGCAGGAATTCCCGCCCGCCAATGCTAGTGCAATCGCAGGGGGAATGTTGGCTCCCTTTTCCGAGATCGATTTTCTGCCGTTGAAATTTGTAGAGGCCGGGCTTAAAGGCATAAGCTACTGGAAGCAAAATCTGGGAGAAGACAAAGAACGTTCTATGCAATGCACAGGGAGTCTCTTTGTTGCACACTCAGAAGATAGTTACATGTTGGAACGCTTTTCTCACCATATGCCGTTAGTGTCTGATGACTGGGAATGGGTCGAAGGAGAGCGTTTAGCCGAGATCGAGCCTATGGTTGCCGGACGCTTTAACCGCGGTCTTTATATTCCCGGAGAAGCTAATCTTCATCCGCTCGTGGTTATGGATATTTTAGCCAAGAAGCTCAAAGATATGGGCGCAAATATCGTGCAAAAAGAAGCAGATCCCAAAGAGCTTGAAGATGAATTTGACTGGGTCATAGATTGTCGTGGCTGGGTAAATGGCGTTGATGACGAATTACGCGGCGTTAAAGGCGAGATTATTCTGCTGGAAAACAAAGAATTTAAAAT
>JAGLKS010000158.1 GCA_023140905.1 Alphaproteobacteria bacterium
GCTTTGCTTAAAGCCGGTTGTTGACATATTGGCAATATTATTGGAGATAACATCTACATTGAGCTGTTGGGCCAGCATGCCTGTTGCTCCAATATCAAGTGATCTCATTTTATTAACTCCTTATTCTAAGGTAAAGCTTTAACTTCAAACTATATATTCGTGATTACTATATTTTATGCTTCTGTAAGTTTCTGTATTGTATCGCGTATTCGATCATGTTCTGTTTTCAATAAGTTTTGCGTAGATTTAAAACTGCGCAGGATTTCAATCATACGGGTCATTTCCACAACAGGTTGAACATTTGAACCTTCAACAAAGCCTTGGGAAATCGTAGAATTTTGTGCCTCAGAACTTGGTTCTGAGCTGGTATAAGTATTATTTCCGGCAGGTTCCAGACTTTGCACATTGGCAAATTCGACAAGTCCCAGCTGTGCAACCGGGCCATTTTCACTGGAAATAACACCGCTTTTGTCAATGCTAATTTCCGAGGAATCTGTCGGTAAGACAATCATCCCTCCATCACCAAGAACGGGTCTATCCGAAGATGTTACCAATGTTCCATCGCTATGCCTGTGAAAACTGCCGTCACGCGTATATCCTGTAGAACCGTCCGGCATTTGCACGGTAATAAAGCCGTCACCAACTACAGCAACATCTAAGGGGTTGCCTGTTTGTCTCAGTGGTCCCGGAGCAGTCATTTGATATTGGCCGTAATTAGTTACAAATGAGAGCGGGTCACTATTATTAACCGGATCAGAAATATATTCTTCAAACACCGGATTTTGTCCACGAAATCCAGATGTATTCATATTGGCAATATTATTAGCTGCAATATCCATATTTGTTCGGAGAGTTAATTGCCGCGATAATCCAAGGTAGATACTATTTTCCATTGATCTGCTTTTCTTATAAAAAATACATTTCTGAACAGGATAATGCAGAGATTGTGCCAAAGATAAAAGGTCACATAATTCAATATGTTACAATGATGTAAGCTCAAAAGATTATGATAGCGGTGGCTAAAATGGATGATGAGCAAAACACTTTGGTGCTTAAAAGGGCAAAATTTTCCCTTTCTTTTGTCTTTGTATGATTATACTGCCATGGATCATGTTGATATTTGCACAGAGTCGTTAGACGAAATTACGACTTTGGTTTATACTGTGTCTTCAATTTTGTACTATTCTTAAGTGAAACTACTATACTCATTAGTTCCAACCAATACAAAGATGGAAACGAATATGGCTGACGAAAAAGACGAAGATGTAAATGATGTTGTAGAAGAGGGCTACGAGGATGAAGAGAGCGAAGATGGTGAGGACGGTGCTGAGGGTGAAAAGCAAAGTAGTAAGATCAGGCTTATTTTATTTATTCTTGTTCCTGTCGTCTTAATTTTTGGCGGTGGGGCTGCTGCTTATTTTACCGGTGCGCTGGATTCTCTTTTAGGTGTTGAAGCACCGGTTGAGGGGGAACTTGCAGAAGGTGAGGGTGATGCACATGGAGCCGCAGGTGGTAAAGAAGCTGATAGTCACGGTAAAGTGGCGGGTGGCCATGGTGGCGGTGAAGGGGATGATTCGCAAAGCTCCTTTGTTGCAATTCCGCCAATGTTGGTTAATCTGAACACAGAAGATGAAACACCACGTTTCTTACGTTTGACAGTGCAGTTGGAATTGAAAAATTCAGCAGATCATGATGCTGTTCAAGCGGTGTTGCCACGTGTGATTGATCAGTTCCAAACGTATTTACGCGAATTGCGGGTCAGAGATTTACGTGGTTCAGCAGGAATTTACCGTTTGCAGATTGAATTGCTGTGGCGTGTTAATAAGGCTGTGGAGCCTATTGAAATTAAAGATGTTTTGTTTCAGGAAATTCTAATTCAGTAACAACAAACATACTATACAGAAAAGTAAAATATCAAGGAAAAGCGTCAAACAAAATGTACTATTCTTAAGTGAAACTACTATATATTGAAAAGATATTGAAAAGCGGCATGTTTTTTGCCTTCATCTTTTGATATGATGACGATTATGTGTCGTTAAATTTTTGCAAAGTAACGGTATATGAACACTGTCTTTGTAATATTTATGCGTATGAGAAAGATAGATTTTAGAATTTTAACACCAGTAGAGCCATAAAATAATGAGCGAAGCGGATACAGAAGAATTATCGCAGATGAGCGAAGAAGAAAAAGCCATGATGGAGCAATGGGAGTCCATGGCTGAGGATGATTCTGATGATGCAGTAGTAGCAGACGGGGCAGAAACTGCCGAGGGAGATGATGGCGCTGCTGATGGAACCGAAGGTGGCGAAGGTGGTGACGAGGATGATGGTTCAACACGTATCTTAAATCAAGATGAAATTGATAGTCTTCTTGGCTTTGATGATGATGTTGGCAGCGGTGAAACCTCAGGGGTGATGGCCCTGATTAATTCAGCAATGGTGAATTATGAACGTTTACCGATGCTCGATATTGTTTTTGATCGTTTGGTGCGCTTGATGTCTACATCTTTACGGAATTTGACTAGCGATAATGTTGATGTGAGTCTGGACCAAGTCTCTACAGTGCGTTTTGGCGATTATATGAACTCTATTCCTTTGCCTGCAATGCTTTCAGTTTTAAAAGCTGAGGAATGGGATAATAACGGTCTTATGGTCACAGATAGTGCTTTGATATATTCAGTTGTAGATGTGCTTCTTGGCGGTCGTAAGGGAGAAACATCTATACGTGTTGAAGGTCGTCCTTATACGACGATTGAAAGCAAGCTAGTTGAACGTATGGTGCATGTAGCTCTTACTGACTTGTCTTCAGCTTTCGACCCGCTATCTCCAGTCACATTTAACCTTGATCGAATGGAGACAAATCCACGTTTTGCAACAATCACACAAACTGGAAATGCTTGCGTACTTGCGCGTCTTCGCATAGATATGGGTGAACGTGGTGGGCGCATGGAAATATTAATCCCGTACGCGACACTGGAGCCAATCCGCGCTCTTTTACTCCAACAGTTTATGGGAGAAAAATTTGGTCGTGACTCAATTTGGGAGAGCCACTTGACTCATGAGTTGTATAAAACTGACGTACAGCTTCACGCTGTTTTGGGGGAAGCGGCTGTGCAGCTTGGGGATATGCTGGCCTGGAAGCCGGGTGACCAGGTTTTATTTAATACAACGACAAATGATCTTATGGAATTACGTTGTGGTGATTTTCCAATGTTTAGGGGATTGGTTGGACAACGTCAGGGGAATATAGCTGTATGCATAGAAGATTATATAGAGCCTGAAGAAAGTGATGAGCAATAATGAGTAACGACTTGGCAAGTTTGCTTCTTGATGTTGTCATATTAATTTTACTGGGAGCGACGATATTCTACGTCATTCGTCTAACAAAGGGGCTGGAAAATTTCAAAAAACATAGACAGGAATTTGATAGCGTAATTGCCAATCTTTTGGCTAGTATCGATCAGGCAGATCATTCTGTACGTATGCTTAAAAAGGTGAGTTCCGAGGAATCCGGGAATCTGGAATATTCTGTGGCACAGGCAAAATCTTTATGTGAGGAGCTTAGGATTATTACCGAGGCTGGAGAAAGTATGACTAAACGGCTAGAAAAACTTGCCGAGACGAATCGCAAGATTGTTCAACCTATGCAAAGCATTATGTCTTCTAAAAAGCCACAAAAAGTGTTTTTAAAACATCAAATAGAAGATGATATTGAAGCAAAAAAAATCAGATCACCAGTTTATCCTGATAAAGCACAAAAGAAAAAAACAAGCAGTTATGATGCGACGCTTAAGCGTGTGGAAAAAAGAGAAGAAAGTAAACAGAATTACGAACAAAAGGATTTGCCCTCTTTTATGATTAAAGATCGTGAATTTGAAGATCTTGGGGCACTGGAAAACCGCCTTGATTCATCTGTTAGTAATGATGGTACGGATAACGATGACCTTGAAGAAGAGGATGTTATGCCCAATAATTTGCGCAGTCAGGCTGAAAAAGAACTATTTGACGCGCTGCGTAATACACAAAAAAATATATTGAGCAAGTAATAATAACAATAAAACCGGAACGGTCAGGACGAGCGTATAATGATGAACTATTCGAGAATTTTGCCATTATTGATTATTGTTGCAATACTCTCGTTTTCTGTGCGTTTTACAGAAGTTGTCACGGGCATATCAAATCTTTCTGCCAGCGCATATGCAAAGGACGTTAAAGAAGATGCGGATTCTTCAGCTGATAAAGACGCGCATAAAGTGGACGCTGAGGCTGAAACTGATGTAACTGAAGCAGATAATATCGGTGAGGAAGAACATGACGGA
The DNA here is from genome assembly GCA_023140905.1 of Alphaproteobacteria bacterium. GTDB lineage: Bacteria > Pseudomonadota > Alphaproteobacteria > Micavibrionales > Micavibrionaceae > UBA1672. The sequence continues at coordinate 4,320 of JAGLKS010000158.1, forward strand.
CATCTTCCTGATGGAGATATAGAACACGTCGAGGGGAAAACTGCAAAAGCACCTAAATGGCAGGATGCAAACGACTCGAATTTGGATGTAGCAGAAATAAAACTGGAAATATTTGAAGATTTATCTGAACGTCGTGATCGTTTGGAAGATGCTGAGAAAACATTACAAGTACGTGCAGCTTTGCTCAAAGCTGCAGAAAAAGAATTAGACGAGAAAGTCTCTGAGCTAAAATCTATACGTGAAGAGATAAAAGCCCTTCTTGAAGAACGAGGTGGAAAAGAGTCTGAACGTATTAATTCTCTTGTTAAGATATATGAGGGAATGAAACCTAAAGATGCCGCACGCATTTTTGACACATTGGATATAGATGTATTGGTGCGTGTAATGTCCAAAATGTCAGAACGTAAGATTTCTCCTGTTCTTGCTGCTATGAATGCTGAACGCGCGCGTACAGTTACGATTATGATGGCAGAAGAAAGCACACTTCCTGTTATCGAGTAAAGGTGACTTTATGGTGCGTGATAGTGCGTGTGTATGTGTATAGTTTATTTCCCCACGAAATTTAGCTGTAATATTTTCTTTTATTAATGTGTGTAAGTGAATATGTGTAGCTTAATCCTTCACTTTTGGGAATGATTGTATTACAATAAGTGTTTCTTCAGAGGAGGATTTAGACTTTCTGTCTACAGCTTAATGAGATAAACTTTTTCTGCATATGCTTACGAATCGTTAACTTTTTGTAAGCATAATGGCTTTTTAATATAGGTTAAGATAGACAATCAACGGAACCGGAATTTAATATTTAAGGAACGTGATTGGATGAAATTGGCTGGTTTACTGCGTTTATTATTCGGCAAATTAAGACTTTAAAATTATAAAGATGATATTAAGTCGCTTCGCATAACGAATGTAAGGAGAGAATAACAGTGGCTGTAGATATGAATATGAATGTATTGAT
>JAGLKS010000159.1 GCA_023140905.1 Alphaproteobacteria bacterium
TGCCGATCTTCAAAGCTCACGCCAGCGGCTCTTAAGCGCCGCCCGAAAGTGTGCTTTAAATCATGCACTCTCACCTGCGGCAATCCTGCTTTTGTTCTCGCCCGCATCCATGCGGTGTTCAGCATATGCGCAATAGGGTTGCCTCTGTATGTGAAGACATAGTTCGGATTTTTACCGCGCTGATCTTCAATAACAGCCATAGCAATCTTGTTTAAAACCACCAAACGTTCATCGGCATTTTTTACATACGATCCCGGTATCATAAATACAGAAGTATTTAATGGCTTAACGGCAACTTCCCATTCCCATTTGAGATTACAAATCTCCCCATCGCGGCATCCGGTATTAACAGCAAACAGAGCCATTGCTCCAAGATGTTTTGGCAATTCTTTAAAAATCCTTGTCTGTTCAACCCAGGACAGCGGATAAGGCTGCCGCTTTTGTGTATCTGGCAACAGCTTGAACCGAGGTGCTGACTGAATCCATGTCAGGCCATATTCATCGATCCACTCCGAAGCGGCAAGGTTCATAATTCGCCTGACCACTTTGATCCCATGGTTAATGGTTCCCATTGCCGCGCCTTCGGCACGCCTTTGGTTTATCCATGGCTCCATCGTGCCCATATGCAAGCTGTCCAGCTTCTCTTGACCAATCAAGGGCATGAGCTGCTTTAGCCGTACGATGTCGCTTTTTAAGCTACGCTTATGCTGATTTTCCAGTACAAATTTTGCTGCGGCTTGCTCAAAGCTCCGTGCCGGGCGCACGCCGTAGATTTCTGCTTGCCGGGTTTCCTCTATCATGTGTGCTAGGAAGCGCTCTGCTTCGCGGAGCTGACTACTTCCAGTGCTCTGGCAAATGCGCCGTCCGCTGATGCGTTTGTCGATGTGCCAGATGCTCGCCCGTTTGATGAGGCCCGGTGTTTTTCTTTGTCCCATGTCATACCTCCAATTGGTTGACCGGGACGCCCGTAGCAATCTATATAATGATCCACCCAGGCGTCAATTTCAAGTCGGTCAAAGGCTATGGCCTGTTTTCCGAGAGGAATTTCTGTTAAAAAAGGCCGTACTTCAGAGTTAAACCGGTTTTTGTCCATGCCCAGATAAGCGGGAGCATCACGCATCCTGACAAGGCGCGGCGTGATATTGTTGCCCCTGCTTTTCTTAAAATCTGATATATTTATAATGTCCGGTTCTTCCATAATGACACTATGACATGGAGAGGCGGACCCTGACCTTGCAGCAACCTTCCTGTCAGTAAACATCATAAAAAAAGCCAGTCCCGGAAAACCGGAACCGGCTTCTAAGTAACCCGCTTTGGTTAGGGTTGCGACGGCTTTAGCATAGCCCGGCTGATATTCTCCAGACTGGCAAGACGATTACGTCTTTTTGCCGTATCAGGATTAGTTTCATTAAGCTCCTGCGTTACAGTTCTAAATAGAGCGCTTAGCTCGTTCCGGCTTTTGTTATGAAGTTCCAAAGCTGTGAAAATCTTACACATCGGACTTACTCCTCTTAAGCTTTAGACCCCGGCCATCGGAGCCTTTCCCGCTTGCCCGAACCCAGACCAATTGCGGGAAGAACCGTGGACGGCGGACGAGGAGTAAAAAGAGGAGTCTGTTCAATGTGCTGAGATGAACAAATACCGAACGAAAGATAAGAAAATCCGGGCGCAGAAAGCGCCCTTAAAACTGTGTAGAAGGTAAATGAAATATCTTGGGGATACGGGAGGTGATTTTTAACAAAGCTATATCCAGCAAGGGATATAGACGATCCGTTAACCGAATATTAACGTCTTCCGGCATACTATAGTGCATATACTATAGGTTGCTATTTAATACCTAAGGCTATTTTTTAATTGATTTTACAAAAGGCTTTCATCATGAAAATCAAGATCAAGGGTGAGATGACTCTTGCTGACATCAGACAGGCTTTGTTTGAAAAACTGAGTGATGCCGAAGCAGATTATGCCATCCGTTATTCACGCGGAGCGACGCTCTACATAAACCCAACAAATGGTTTTGGTGATGATGTTGTACCGCGCAATACAGCCGGGCATAAAATCGACAAGATATACAGCGATGGGCCATATCGCAGCGCAGCAGATGACTATAAGCTCTAAGAGCCTACGCCAGAAAGGAAGTTCTTGGTGAAGCAAAGGACATTTATAGATTTAAACCAGGCACGCGAGGTTCTTGCTGAAAAATTAAGTATTGTTGAGATATGGATGATATTACTGATGTATACAAATCTGCAATAGACCGTGGCTTAACCATTAAGGAAACTACGAAAATCCTTGGTTATTCACGGGACACAATTATGAGAATGCTAAAGGAAGGAGAGCTTCACGCCTACGGAAAAGGCAGAAAAATACGTATCTATGAATATTCAATTCATGAATATAGACACCGGACGGATTTTTGTAATAGAACTGTTGATACAGCA
>JAGLKS010000016.1 GCA_023140905.1 Alphaproteobacteria bacterium
CTTTTCTTGATTGGCTATACGTTCTTCAAGGGCTTTGATGGATTTTTGCCAGTCGCCCCCTACTCCCTCTTTTGTGTAATGTTCTAAAAGCAATGTTGTTTTATTTTGATTTTCTTGTGTCTTGTTTAGCGTTTCTTGAAGCTGTTCTATACGCTCTGAAAGTTGTTCCCGTTCTCTTTTTCTCTCAGTTTCAAATATTTCTAATTTTTCTCTTAAAACAGCTAATTCTATGAGTGTAGCATCACTTTCTTTTTCTTTTTTTGTAAAGTTTTGTTCAGATGTTTTTGAAGTTGGCATATCTTTACTTGTGTTTACATTAAGCGATCCGTAAACCCTTTCAAGCTCAGATACATCAATGACCTTTTTGTTTTTTCCGCTTGTAACATAAGTAATTTTACCACTATTCATGTCATTGTATAATGTTGTACGGCTGACCCCTGCGAGATTGGCAGCTTTTGTAATTGACACTTTCATTTTTTATTCTCTTTACATGTTGTGCACATATTTACAAATAATCTTGGTCGAACTCCTTTGTCTTGTAAAGGATTAAATGTGTACAATATTGTAAAGTTCGGCACAGAATGTTTACAAAAAATGTTAAGCACAGGACTTTTCAATGTACGAAAGTTTACACAAATGCTTGACAAACTTCTATGCTATTATATCAAGCAAACTCATTGAAAGCCTTTTTGTATAATAGTTACAGAGACATGTAAACTTTTGTAAAGATCATGTGTAAAGTGTAAACCTGATGCTGTTAAGATGTGCACAGTTGATTTACAACTTAACATTTGGTAGCATTCTTATACCGATTCCTTCCACAGGATTCGATTTTCTAGTGACATTTCGTCAATTGCATCATTTTAAAAGAGGGAAGGCAGAAGACTTAGTAAACCAGAAAATAAAAAACCGCCGTTGGCGCGACGGTTCTTAAAAAGAGCGGTAACTCTATAATTCATAATAAACCTTACCGTTCTGACGAATAAGATGCAAGTCAAAAGTGACTTTCGCAAACCCTTTTTTATACCCTAAAACGGTTACTAGCATCTTATTCGTATGGTTTTTGAAGTCAGCTTTTAATAATATTATGAACGACCATTTATTAAACATCGCAGAGCTAAAACAGCACCCAAACGGGCATAAAAGCAGGGGAGGGCGTATCAGCTCTTCTTTGCATCGTAGATCACATGAGCAGGCAGAAGACTTCACAGGATTGGAAGAAAACGTAAACCGTTACGATCTTCTTTTACTGGTTAAACGCGTTGGAAAATGCTGTGGGTTTACCCCGCGCATGATAGCGCTGCTTGATTATTATATGGCTTTCACCAGAGAAATTGATTGGGAGGAGGGGAGTTCACCTATTATCTATCAATCATTATCCAAGACAGCCCTTGATATGGGTGTATCAGAACGTCAAGTGCAGCGTCTTGAACAAGATTTGTTCAAATCTGGTGCAATCACCTGGCATGATAGCGGTAATCACAGACGTTACGGCAAACGCTGCGACCAGACAGGCCGCATCTTATATGCGTATGGGGTGGATTTAACGCCTTTGGCTTATCTCAAGGGTACATTGCAAGACAAGCTGCAAGAAAAACGCCTCTATGATGAAGCCTGGATGGAGACTAAACGCCAGATATCGTATTATAGGGGGCAAATTCGCTCACTCATGTGCGAGATGGAACTTCTGACACTGGACGGGCAGGGTGACTACGAAGATATCCTCAGCACGCTTCAAATCAAATATGAAGGTGTTGCCATTCAGATACGAACCCACTTAGGCTTGGAACGCGTCAGGAGCCTCCTTGCCGAGCATAAAGAACTATATCAAGAAGCAATGAATGTGCTTGATTCAGATGATGTGGATAATTCATCAAATAAAGATCAAGAAACAAATCAAATGTCGCCCAAAAACGACACAGATGACGTTCACTATAACTCTACAATAAAAAAACAATCTGATAAATCAGATACAAGTAGAGCTACAGCTCAAAGCTTCCAGAAAAGCAGTAGGGGACTCTACGAGCATCAGGAACAAACATCCCCACAAGCTGAGAGTATCCAAAAGGGCATAAATAGGGAGGTTAAAAAAGAAGAAAGAGGGGAGGAGGAACCCTTTACCGAGGAAGAAAGGCTTATTCTTCAGACAGGATTACAGCATATAACTCTCAAACAAGCACTAAACGCATCAAGCGAACGATTTAGGGAACACATGCCGATCGAAGCCCGGCCAATGAACTGGAATGATTTTGTAGAAAGTGCCTTTAGGCTCAAAAGCAAACTATCGATATCGCAGAATTCCTGGGCAAATGCCTGTGCGTTATTGGGGCGCAGTGGTGCAGCAATCTGCGTTCTTCTAACCGATCAAGCGCAACAACGTAAGCATAAACCTGTCCAAAAGCCCGGCGCTTACTTCAATGCGATGATAAACCGCGCGAAAGAAGGGGATCTGCACCTGCATAACTCAATCTTTGGTATCCTTGAGAAGGAAAATGCTAATGAAGCGGCTTAGATTGACAACTGTTGTCAACTGTTGGTATAATCTACGTTGAATGAAACAAGGAGTTTTTTTAATGAGCTATGCAGTTGGTGATCATTTTGAAAGTTTTATCAAAAAACAAGTGTCCTCTGGACGCTATAATAATGCCAGTGAGGTTGTTCGTGAGGGATTGCGTCTTGTAGAGGAGCGTGAAGAAAAATTACGCGCCCTTCGTTTTCGTGTACAAAGCGCTGTTGAACAGGGTGGGTCGTATACAGATGATGAACTTGATGTTATTTTATCTTCTGAAGCTCAGTAGGGGTCACTGTGTAGAATGTATAAATTATCATATACTGAGCAAGCCAAATCAGATTTAGTAGCAATACAGCGATATATAATACAAACAAGCGGCTTGCCTAAAACTGGATATAATTTTACTAAAAAATTAAGAAATAAATGTAAGGAATTGGCAAGTATCAAAGGTATTATTGGTCGTGAACGTCCTGAAATTATGAAAGGTATTCGTTCTCATCCAGTCGAGAGCTATGTAATCTTTTTTAGATATACCGAAGACACATTCGAGGTTATTACAATCATCGAAGGTCATAAAGATATAATCTCACATTTTGAGATGAACTAAAGTTTGTACAAAATATCAGTTTCAATTCTAAAATCTAATTATCAAAAAGATCCATGCAGCCGTATCTATTGTAACAAAGAATTAACCGTGTGGATGGTATTCTGGAAGTTATGTAGAAAAGTTAATAGTGCACTTATGCAAACTACGTTTGCAGCGCTATAA
>JAGLKS010000160.1 GCA_023140905.1 Alphaproteobacteria bacterium
ATTGTCGAGGCGTAGCAACAGGCGCATAGCAGGCTACGTAACTGTTGCTACAACGAAGAAGACGGACTAAAAGGCAAGTCAATTGTTCAAGTTATTTCATGCGCGCTCCTTAGTTTCGGATGTTATGAAAGTCACGTTCCTAAGGAGGACATGCGACTGAGAAACACTTCAACTTTATTGTTACAGTATTATTGCAACACAGTTTGGACGGACGATGAAATCACCATATAAAAGGCAGGACGACACGCCAGCGGGTTTTTTTCATATATTCTACGTATTCAGCATCTTGTGAAAGAAATCTTTCTTCTGCCAGTAATCTCAGGGACTCGAACGCAACGAACAGCGTGAAAAATATTGCATTATGCAGTGAAAGATTCTGCAAGACAAAGCTGCTTATAGATATGATATAGCCTGTATAAAGGGGGTGGCGCACTATGGAGTACATACCGGTGCTGACAATTCCCCTGTTGGCTGGGACCAAGCCGAAGCTTCGGTTCAGGCTCATTAAACCGGCAAAGGATATGAGAACACCAAAGCTTTGCAAAGCAATAAGAACATAACTGTCACTTCCGCCTTCTGCTCCTATAAGCAAAAGAGGAGAAAACGTTCCAATCATGGTAATCACCCAGTCATAAGGAGAAACACTAAAAATATTTGGGGTGCGTCTGATAATAGCAAGAATCAGAATGGCGGTGTTGAATATAAGTAATAAGAGAATACTGTAGCGGAACTCAGTCAATAAAACAATTAGGTTCACGGTTACGAAGAAGAAATAACAAAAAGCCAGAGCCAGGTTCGACATCCAGTCCCACATGCTTTTCTGTTTTGCGTTTTCAGTATATTCTAAGGTATTCGTTGCTGTCTCCAAAGGCAGTGAAAGCTAGACTTTCATCTCATTCTGGCACAGATTTTTTTAAAGCGGTTGCTATTGAAATGGCTGAGCAACCTAAAAGACAGCCACTAGCCCGTATTTCTCGCCAATTTCCTACTGCGGAGCCTCGATGTCGCATGTCTACGGGGGGGCACTTGAAAAAAGATGCTCAACGTGCTGTCAAGCACGCCTCCGCGCGTTTTCCAGAGTGCCTTGTATTCTTACAACCTCGCGGCTCCTCTCTACAGAGTCTGGTGAGAAATGCGGGCTAGAAATAAAACTGCAAGTTACATACCAAAAACTACTATCCATTGCTAAGCCGCAATTTTCTTAGAGGTTGTAGGGCGGATAAGAACGATAAATTGGTACTGATTGGCGGCGCTAAAATGGATAGTACGGGCAACTAGAAGAAGGGCGTTACTATCATCAGCTATCCTCATACCACGAAAAAAGCCAATAGCGCTAAAATAGCGTTGGGCTGATAGTATGAATAAGGCAGAAGATTCTTAAAGAAATATCGAAGAAAATCACAGCTCTTATACGGTCTGTTTCCGGGTACTTTCAAATCACCACGGACATTTCAGTCACCACCCCGGCGAATATTCTTCCGTGTTTTAAATTGTTTCCACGTTTCAATCATGGCTCATTTATTTAGCACTCCGCGAACGCTGCTTCTGACAAATCTGTCAGGTTTACCTGACAAGCTGACATTTTTATCATGCCCCTGCACTCAGGTTAAAAATGTCACCTTTCGGGCCAGTCCCTGGTGGGTAGAGTGTTTGACAAGATTGGGAAGTCAGAGAATCAATAGCGAACATCTGAATCCGTGACTTAAAATGCATCAACCAATCATTAGAAGGTCGCACTAAAATTTCAATGTTTTAATACTTTGTTATTATCTGAATTAGCTTATATTGCGAATGCAGCGAGGTTTTATTACGTACCAACAGGTCTCAATTGGCGCGAAAACCTGTACGCCAGACATAGCTATCCCTGAGAAGCATCTTCTTGCATTTTTTCTTTATAATATGGGGGCGTTATCCTGACACTAATCGATGGTAGGTTGACTCAAATGCTAAAAACCCCGGGCAGTGTTTGGAGAAACGAAGTTTTATTCGTCGCCCGGCATGGATGACCCGAGCCGCCAGGTACATCAGTTCCTGTATGACCGTTTTTATTCGCCTTCTTTTGGCCGGATGACGAAC
>JAGLKS010000161.1 GCA_023140905.1 Alphaproteobacteria bacterium
AGCGTTTAGCGTATAGAAATACAGTAATAAGTAATATGTAATGAGTAATAAGTTTATATTTTAAAGTTTGCAAAAACAAATTACTTGTTACATATTACAAATTACTCAATTTACTGGTCAACTGGCAAACTGGGTAACTTTTTCACTTCACTTGGCAATTATCTTTTTAAACTCTTCTTCATTAATTATAGGCACGCCTAATTTTTGGGCGTTTTGGTATTTGGAACCCGGGTTTTCACCGGCAACCACATAATCTGTTTTGTTAGATACTGATCCCGCAACTTTAGCACCGAGGCTTTCTGCCTTTGCTTTTGCTTCTGCGCGAGTCATCTGTATCAGCGTTCCTGTAAAAACAACAGTTTTCCCGGCAATAACACTATGTGCATGATTCGGTTGCGTATAAGTCTCAATGTGCAGATGTTCTTTAAGTTGCGCAAGAACATCTAAATTATGTTCTTCAGCAAAAAAAGCAATAAGGTCGCTTGCTGCAACAGGGCCAATATCCTCGATTGATAGAAGGTTGTTATAAGCCTCGCTCTCTTGCTCACACGCAGATATCATAGATGCTTGCAGAGAATCAATTGTGCCATAAGTGGCTGCAAGGCGTTTAGCCGTAGCCTCTCCTATCTGACGAATTCCAAGAGCATAAATAAAACGGTTCAGTGAAATCTTGCGACAATTATTAATTGATTCAAATAAGTTTTTTTCTGATAAATCTCCCCACCCTTCACGCGTGCAAATAGATGTAGAAGATTCTTTATTACGCTTTTCAAGGGTAAAAATATCTGCCGGATTTTTTATGAGTCCGTCATCCCAGAAGGACTGGATGATTTTGTCCCCCAAGCCATCAATGTCAAAAGCAAGGCGTGAGACAAAATGCTTAAGACGTTCAACAGCTTGTTTAGGGCAAGTTAACCCCCCTGCACAACGACGCACAACCTCGCCCTCCTCACGCACAGCATGAGCACCGCATTCCGGGCAAGTTTCTAATGGATGAAAAATTTGTTCGCTGCCATTGCGCTTTTCAGTAAGAACTCGCACGACTTGCGGAATAACATCTCCGGCGCGCTGAATAACAACAGTATCACCAATACGTATGTCTTTGCGTACAATCTCATCTTCATTATGCAGCGTTGCGTTAGAAACCACCACACCGCCTACAGTAATCGGCTCCAACCGTGCTACCGGAGTTAACGCTCCTGTACGCCCGACTTGTATATCTATGGCATTAATGCGGGTTACAGCTTGTTCAGCCGGAAACTTATGTGCCGTAGCCCAACGCGGAGAACGGGATATAAAGCCCAAGCGTTCCTGTAAAGTAAGATCATTGACCTTATAAACAATGCCGTCAATATCAAAACCAAGAAACATGCGTTGTTCTAAAAGACTGTTATAATTATCCATAATTTCCTTGAGTGATGAGCAAATCTTATATGAGGTTCCCGGAATCCCCCATTGTTCCAGCTTTTCTCTTAACTCAATCTGCGTATCATAAAATTTGTACCCAGCTTCTCCGACACCGTAGCCGAAAAAGCCAAGCTCACGCATTGCTGTAACGCTCGAATCAAGCTGACGCACACTTCCTGCTGCTGCGTTGCGCGGATTAGCAAAGCACTCTTTCCCTGATTCTTTTTGCGCCGCATTAAGTTTTTCAAAAGCATCACTGCCCATATAAATTTCGCCGCGCACTTCCAAAAGCTCTGGTGCATCTTCAGGTAATATTTGCGGAATACAGGAAATTGTCTTTACATTTGCAGTAATATCCTCGCCCTCTGATCCGTCACCACGCGTTGCAGCTAATACGAGCCGGTGTTTCTCATAGCGCAATGAACAAGATAGCCCATCTATTTTCGGTTCAGCAACCAGCTCAATTAGTGTGTTTTCATCCAATCCTAGAAAACGGCGTATTTTATCAAAAAACCCTTCTACATCCTCTTCACTAAACACATTGGACAATGAAAGCATAGGCACGGCGTGCTTAACTTTTTTGAAACCCCTAGACGGAGAAACGCCGACACTTTGAGTCGGGCTATCTTTAGTAACCAGTTTAGGATAGCGCTTTTCTATCTCTTCCAATTCACGACGCAATTTATCATATTCGCCATCATCCATCAGCGGCACATCTTCGCTATAATATGCTACATCAGCAGAACGAATCTTTTCGCTCAAAGATTTATGCCGCGCCTTGGTGTCTTCAAAATCGAAATCAAAAAGTGATGCACTCATATTATTTTATCTCTATATCCTTTTTGCACCATGTTATTGTTATGCTGCCTGATCGATGAGTTTAGCAGCCGCGGATCGCGCTTCATCAGTAATATCAGCCCCTGCCAGCATACGTGCAATTTCCTCACACCGTTCTTCACGCAAAGATAATGGCGCAATATCGGTTTTAACCATGCCTTTATCTATTTTGCTTTTTGTAACAATCCAGTGATAATCAGCACGTGCGGCCACTTGCGGCGCATGAGTAACAACCAGAACCTGTTTGGAACTTGCCAGACGTGCCAAACGTTCCCCAACAGCATCAGCCGTAGCCCCGCCAATACCTGCATCTACTTCATCAAAGATAAAACTATGCGTAGAGCCTTCCTGCGCTATAATAACTTTCAGCGCCAGCATAAAACGCGACATCTCACCACCCGATGCTATTTTATGAATTGGGCCGGGATTGCTTCCGGGATTAGTGGCAACAAGAAAGCGCACACGGTCTATTCCATGCACACCCCATTCTGTTTCGTCTAGCGAATCAATTTGTGTCACAAAACGCGCTTTATCCAATTTTAGCGGTGCTAACTCAGCTATAACCAAATTATTAAGCCTTACTCCAACCTCTTTACGTTTTGCTGATATTGCTTGCGATTTTCTTAGATAAGCTACACGCGCTTTTTCACAAAGTTTATTATGCGCCTCCAGTGTTTCATCTGAACTTTCAATTGCAAAAAGTTGTTCTTGTAATTTTTCCAACATCTCCGGCAACATATCAGAATCACAATTATGCTTACGTGCCTGCATGTGCAATGTATAAAGCCGCTCGTCGATCTCTTCTAGATTGTATTCTGCTTCCATAAGATCGCTTTGAGCAGATTGGATCAGGCTATGAGCTTCAGACATTTCTTCGGAGGCACGCGCTAAAGCCTCCATAGCTTTTCCCAGAAATTCACCGCTCTGCTCTGCGATATTATCAAGAGCCGCCCAAGCTTTTTGCACCGGATCATAGTCGCTACCAAGATGCATTAGCGCAGTAGACAACCCCTCAAGCACTTTTTCACGGTTTTTCAAACGCTCACGCAAAGCCGATAATTTCTGTTCTTCTCCAGCTTGCGGATCAAGATTCTGTAAATCTTCTACAGACAGACGCAAATATGTTTCTTCTTCACGCGCACGCACGGATAAAGATCGTAACTCATCGCGTTTTATCTGAGCACTTTTCCACTCATTCCATAGATCTACAAGCACAGTTAGATCTTTTTCCAGCCCGGCATAAGCATCAAGCATAGCACCATGTGTTGCTGGATTAAGAAGTCCTTGCGTTTCAAACTGTCCATGTATCTCAACCAAACTATCTCCTACTTGTTTGAGCAGACCAATACTAACAGGCTGGTCATTAATAAATGCACGGCTTTTCCCTGTGCTATAGACAACACGGCGCAAAAGCAAAACATCATCTTCGATATAAATGTCAGCTTGTTTAAGCAGGTCATACGCTACATGGTTTGGTGATATCTGAAAGCTTGCCGTTACGCGTGCGTGGTCTGCACCTTTGCGCACAAGCCCGCTTTCCGCTCTTACCCCTAATGCCAGCCCTAAGGAATCAAGTAAAACTGATTTCCCTGCACCTGTCTCACCAGTGAAAACACACAACCCAGACTTAAAAACAATATGAAGCCGATCTATCAGAACAACATTATTAATATCCAGTTCCGTTAACATGGCTTATTTTTACTCCATAGATATTAAAAGCGCTCTTGATTTAATCAGGCTTGAGAAGCGTATCTACCGTGCGCTCAAAAAAGCCGCGTTCATCAATAAGTTTCTGACGCTGTTGATCGTCCAAAAGCTGATATGAGCGTTCATACCATTCACTGCCCGGATAGTTATGCCCTAACACAGCAGCAACTTGATATGCTTCATTTTTAAGCCCTAATGTTAAATAAGCTTCGACCAAACGGTGCAATGCTTCCGAGACATGGCTAGTTGTCTGAAAATTCACTATTACACTGCGAAAGCGGTTAATCGCTGCATTTGTGTAACCTCGATTTAAATAATATCGCCCGATTTCCATTTCCTTACCCGCCAGATGATCCATAGTCAGATCGCGTTTCAATGTTGCATCACGTGCATATTCACTTGTTGGAAAACGGTTAATCAACGTATTAAGAGCACGTACTGCATTCGTTGTCATTTCCTGATCACGGCGTACATCAGAAATTTGTTCATAATAGCTCAGAGCCTTGAGATAATAGGCATAATCCACATCATCCGCACCGGGGTGAAGCTGGATATAACGATCAAGCGCAGATAATGCTTCATCATATTTTTGTGCCAAATAAGAAGAATAAGCTGCCATAAGCTGTGCGTGGGTAGACCACTTAGAATATGGATGTTGACGTTCAACTTCTTCAAAAAGCTTTGTCGCTTCTGTGTATTCTTCTGCCTCAAGAGCTTTATTCGCACGATCATATAAAACCTCAACCGAAGCTGTTTCTATTTGCGGCTCATGATCTTTGGTTGAAGAACAAGACGCTAAGCTAAGCGCACTGAACAAAACCCCACATAAAAGCATAAATTGACGTAAACATATTTTTCTAGAGCATCGACTTGCGTGCATAAAGACATCTCCATTTTTCTTAGGGTCTAAAACCCATAGCTTTTATCACTATCTATTGATAAACTGACAAACCGCCAAAGGAAAGAGCTTTTCCCCCTTATCCGTCCTTAATAACGATTCACACTCATATTCATCAAATGAATACGAATTGGTATAAGTTCTAGAAAAATATAAAAGATTGCTGCTACATCTTGCTTATTAAGCAAGCTCTTTTTGCTTTTGAAGCTCAACCTGAGGCATAGACAATGCTTGCACATCAGAAATAGTCGTGTATTCCCAATTCTCAGAATTAGAAAACAACTCACGCAAAATCGCATTATTGACAGCATGTCCAGCTTTTATTCCATCATAGCGCCCAAGGATTTGTCCCCCTGCAAGATATAGATCCCCAATTGCATCAAGCAATTTGTGACGGATAAATTCATTACTAAAACGCAAACCATCTGGATTTATAATACTTGCTTCATCCAAGATAATTGCATTATCCAAAGAACCGCCAAGACCTAGCCCTTGAGAACGTAACCATTGTGCTTCGTGATAAAAGCCAAAGGTCCGAGCTCCTGCGATATCATGTTTAAAGTTTCCATTAATAAGCTGTGTCGAGAATCTTTGATTACCGATTTTATCGTGATCAAAATCAATTTCACCATCAAAGACAGAAACATCATCCGGCTTAAGTGTCACGCATTTATCACCATCTATTACACTAACTTCCTTGAGTACACGAACTATACGACGCGGTGTATCCTGCGAAACAACACCGGATTCTTCAATCATAGTCACAAAAGGCATCGCACTACCATCCATAGCAGGGACTTCAATACCATCAATTTCAATTAAAGCATTGTCAATACCACACCCACGCAAAGCAGACATAAGATGCTCAATTGTTCCGACGCTTGCACCATATTCATTGGCAATCACTGTGCAGAGTTTTGTATCTACAACATTATCCCATTGTGCAGGAATAACATTCTCACCAATAGAAAGATCTGTGCGAACAAACACTACCCCATGATTCGGCGCAGCCGGGATAACCGTTATATTAATATCTTTGCCCGAATGCAGACCGATACCTGACAGTTCAACCTTTTTTCGTAATGTCTGTTGCATCACATATGTCATGTTCGAGCGTCTTTCTAATTCCTGTTAGGTTAATTTCCTAAGGCCGGTTTGATAAAAATCCTTAAATGTAAAGCCCCGTTAAGCGCGTTTTTTGTAAAAACCAAGATGTCTGTTTTATATACGGGCACAAAGTTCCTACTCTTTATTAACTGGAGTATACAGAGCTTTCCTACAATGCATCAAATCACGCTTTGTTTCGCTTTGTTACAT
>JAGLKS010000162.1 GCA_023140905.1 Alphaproteobacteria bacterium
CGGTTAGCTCAATTGATGCGCTGGGCTGGAATGGTGATGCAACGGAAGCAGAAGGATTTGCTTATCTGGCTGTGCGCTCGCTTATGGGAGAAGCTTTGAGCTTGCCTGCAACGACAGGTGTTCCTAAAGCGTTAAGCGGCGGAGTTCATGCAAAAGCTTGATTTTATTTAGAGGTTACAGTTATGACGCATATTATTAGTGCAAGCTCTGATGCTATATCTCAGGCCGCTGCTGTTATTCAGGATGGCGGGCTGGTTGGCATGCCTACCGAGACTGTATACGGGTTGGCAGCAAATGCCCGTGACGGGAAAGCTGTGGCGCGGATATTCGAAGCAAAAGGGCGCCCGCAATTTAATCCGCTGATTGTCCATGTTAATGATATCGAGGCTGTTCAGGCTATTGCATATATGAGCGAACAAGATATGTGCGCGGCGCAGAAATTCTGGCCGGGACCGTTAACATTGATTTTACGGCGAAGAGAAGATAGCGGGTTATCGGATTTGGTGAGCGCAGGATTGTCAACTGTAGCTGTGCGCATACCTTCGCATAAAACAGCGCGTGCTTTGATTGAAGCAAGTGGCGTGCCGATTGCTGCGCCAAGTGCAAATAGATCAGGGACGATTAGCACGACAACACCTGCACATGTTGCACAAAGTCTCGGTAATGCTGTAGATATGATTATAGCAGATGGGGCGAGTGATATCGGAGTAGAGTCTACTGTGTTGGATTGTATAGGTGATGCTCCATGTATTTTGCGTCCCGGTGGGATTACAGCGGAGGAATTATCAGAGGTACTGGGGTGTACTGTGCAGTATGACCTAGGGGATAAGGATAGCGGTGAAGTAAAGTCTCCGGGGCAACTGCTTAGGCATTATGCTCCGCGTGTTCCTGTGCGTCTTAATGCTATAGATGTGGAAGAGGGAGAGGCTCTTTTAACGTTTGGTCCTGCACAATTTATGGGAATGCGGGGCAGTGGCGAGCAAGCTCTTCAAGCTTTGCCGGATAGTGCAATTGCTCATTTGAGCAAAGAAGGTGACTTATATGAAGCAGCCTCTAACTTATTTGCCATGCTGCATCAGCTTGATCTTCCAGAGCATAAAGCTATTGCTGTGATGAATATTCCAGATCAAGGCGTGGGTGTAGCTATTAATGATCGCTTATGCCGCGCGGCTAAAGCTTGTAAAAACAATGTAAGCGGGAGCTAGGGTTATTATGAGAAAACTTATCGGTTTGTGTATTTTACTTGCAGGACTTATGTGTTTTGTAAAGTCAGGCTATGCACAAGACGCTCAAAAAGATGATATTCCAGTTGTGACAGATACATATAGTTTGATGCGTCAGGCTGTAGAATATGCAACCAAGGCTGATGCTTATAATGCATATTGCAGCGAGCCTAGTTCTATGGCTTCAAATTTTCTAGATAAGTTCGGTCAAAGTCAGGATATTACATTAGAGCAAAAAGCTGCGCTTACATTATTAATGGAACAGGTTGTGCAGAATTTTTCTCAATGGTTGGGAAAAGACCGTCCTAGCTGCACAGATCTTGAGTTTATGATGGGTCGTCTTGAAGTTATGAGCAAACTTAAAGATGTGTCATATTTGCTCAATGGGGTCGATCCTGCGACTTTACCTGAAGACAATATTCCAGAGTTGAAAGATCTTATTTCTGAGAAGATTGCTGAATAAATATCTAAATGCAATCATAAAAAGAGCTTTTCCTTTGCATAAAAATAGTGCACACTTACGCATGTCTTAAAAGTGTGTGTGGAAAGGATTATGATGCATCGTAGGAAAGCATTCGTCACTGGTGTGTCCGGTCAGGACGGCGCGTATCTTGCACAATTTTTGCTTAACAAAGACTATGAGGTTCATGGCCTTGTGCGCTGGGATAGCTGTATGGGCAAGAGCGATGAGTTGGCTCGCTTTGAGGCTTTGGGGCTGGATATTTCACGCGTGCACTTGCACTTCGGGGATTTGATTGATGCACAAAATATCACAGCTTTAATCAAGGAAATACAACCGGAAGAAATTTATAATCTTGCTGCCATGTCGCAAGTTGCAGTGAGCTTTGATACACCGGCTTCAGCTATTGAGATTAATACAAAAGGTGTATTGGCCGTTCTTGAGGCTGTGCGTTTGCTGGATATGGAAGAACGGGTGCGGATTTATCAGGCGTCATCTTCGGAAATGTTTGGTAGCGCGGCAGCTCCGCAAAATGAAGAAACACCAATGCATCCATGCAGTCCTTACGGAGCGGCTAAATTGGCTGCATATTGGTTGGTCAAAACTTATCGGGATTCTTATGGTATTCATGCATCTAATGGAATTTTGTTTAATCATGAAAGTCCAGTGCGCGGGGAAGATTTTGTAACACGCAAGATAACACGTGCTGTTGTTGAAATTGAGAAGGGACGTTGCGAGCTTTTGATGTTGGGCAATCTGGATTCTGTGCGTGATTGGGGTCATGCGCGTGACTATGTGGCTGGAATGTGGGCGATGCTGCAGCAAAATCAGCCGGGAGATTATGTCTTGGCTACGGGGGAAGCTAAAACAGTGCGTGAGTTTGTAACGCGGGCATTTTCTCATATTGGTGTGCGTATAGGTTGGCGTGGGTGTGGCATTGATGAAGTTGGTTTTGATAAGAAAACCGGAAGAACTTTAGTACAAGTTGATCCAGCATTATTCCGCCCTAAAGATGTCAATTATTTGCTTGGCGATGCTTCAAAGGCCAAGGCTGTTTTAGGGTGGCAGCCTGAATGTTATTTCGATGACTTGATTAGTGAAATGATGAATGCGGATCGGCAAGAATATTATAACTGTAAGCAAAACAGGCAAGAAGATACCGCCGCTTTCTTATGGGCTAATAGGGCCTGATTATATGAAGAGGGTCTGATTGTATTATGTATTCATTAAAAGGCAAAAAAGTTTGGGTGGCTGGACATAATGGCATGGTTGGCTCTGCGCTTGTGCGACGTTTGTCTCAAGAAAATTGTGATGTGTTGGGCGTGGAACATAAAGAGCTGGATCTGCGCGATCAAGCAAAAGTGAAAGAATGGATGCAGGAGAATAAGCCTGATGTTGTGGTTATAGCTGCTGCGCGTGTGGGTGGAATAATGGCAAATGCCAATAATCCTGCACTGTTTTTTTACGATAATATGATGATCGGGGCGAATATTATTCATAGCGCGTATGAATGTGGCGTAGAGAAGCTCTTATTTCTGGGGTCGTCTTGTGTTTATCCCAAAGAATGTACGCAGCCGATTGAAGAGGATGCTTTGTTAACCGGTGCATTAGAGCCAACGAATGAAGCTTATGCTCTGGCTAAGATCTGTAGTTTGAAAATGGCCTCATATTATCGTCAGCAATATGGGTGTGATTTTATTTCTGCTATGCCGTGTAATCTTTTTGGACCGGATGATAGCTATGATCTGGAGAATTCCCATGTTATTCCGGGGCTGATTATGAAAGCACATAAAGCCAAGATTAATGGTGCCGGTCATTTGACGCTTTGGGGAAGCGGTAAGCCTTTGCGTGAGTTCTTATATGTTGACGATCTGGCAGACGGGCTGGTGTTTTTGCTGCAACATTATAGCGATGCTCAGCATATTAATATTGGAACGGGCGAGGAAATTACAATAAAAGAGCTGGCGGAGATTATTTGCTTATGTGTTGGCTTTGATGGGGAATTACAGTTTGATGCAACAAAGCCGGATGGCACGCTGAGAAAGAGGCTAGACGTATCAAAGATGCAAAAAATGGGTTGGTCTGCACCTATGTTGAAAAGGGTAGATGGTGACTTTAAAGCATATCTCGCACAAGGAATTGATGCGGCTTATGATGCGCGATATTGCCGAAAATTACACCAAGCTCTGGTTCGTCCATGAAGACTGAAATCCAAGCTGAAATCCGTCAGTTACGCCCTGCAACAGCCCTTAGTAGGAGTGATAATGCTTATTTATCATAGGAAATCGTGTGCGCCTGCATTTTTTCTTATAACTCAAATATTTATCAATAAGAGCGTGAAATATTTTGTTTTGTTCTTCATTGTTTGTTTCTACGTTTTCATCTTTAGAAAAGCCACCCCATTTAATGAAATTATTTTTATTTTGTTCATTTTTAAAAATTGGTATTGAAAAATTGTTAAAGGAAATATTATTTCTTAACTCTTTCGAATAATCCTTTTTATACATTTCTGTTATATATTTTTGGTAAACGTACTCCATACTATCTTCAAAATAAAAATATATTCGTCCTCCATTTAAAAATTCCCAGTCAGGTGCAACTATTGTCTTTTTCCCACCATCAAATTGTACAATGTGAATTTGCTTTAATAGTGTTTGATAATGATAAAATTCAACGTAATAAGCACTATTACCACAGTTATAACGACAACCAATCTCTCCTCGTGTCCATTCTTGAGTAAAATCTAAATTGTTATCTTCATTATTAGTTTTCATTGTAAATTCAGGGTATTCTTTATAATGCCAATTATTTTCCTCTGTTTCTTCCCATCCATCAAAATTTAATAGGTACTTTTTAACCTTATCAAGAGGTGATAATAAACTCTGCTTATACTGAATACATTCAGCAATTAGATAGAAAATCAAAAAACTGCCATAGGTCATCCAACTCCAATGGTTCCAAGGATTATCTTTTGCAACAAAAAAGGCGATGATGCCCGTAATCGTAATGATAAGAATTTTTAAAATGGTCAGATGCGTAAGGAAAAATGACTTAATTTTCTTCATGTGAATTCCATAATGTTACCAGATAATTCGTCAATTGTAACTCATTTCATAATAGTGGTACACATTAAAAATTCCCCTTTTGCCCCGCCCAACATTTTCCCGTAAAGCCGGAAATGAGTTGTGCAGGTGGTCTGTGTAGTCGATAATGCTTGGACTTACGAATTGGGCTTAAATTACAGCTTTTGAGGTTTGTTTTCACCCTCCACGCCTTCCTTATCTTAACGGATTGGGGAGGGTTTTCATTAACATAATCACGGTCGCTGGTAAAATACATCCAGCGGAGAGTACATGTCATTATTATATAGATGTTTTGTGCTATTCCACACAGTTTTATGTGCTGTGAAAGTGGTTAACGGGCGAATATATAATGAGCTGATTTCTTTGGGTGTTGAGGCATAATTGCGGCCAAATTTCTGGCAAATGATTACTGTCGTTTTACCGTTTATATCAGCGAGTTCTCTGTAAGTAATACTTTCAAGTTTATATTCATATTTGTCTTGTGCGCCTATAGCGATGATTTCGGCTATTGGAGTGTTGCGTTGTGCGGCTTCTAAATGTTTAACATCAATGTAATCTGGATCAGGTTCATTTATAGTGGAAGGAAAAGAAAAGCATATTCCGCTGTCAAAACCTAATACAGGTAATGTTCCCGGCGCAGGAATAGGCATTTTGAATGGTTTATCAAAAGTTGTTGGCTCTGCGCTTAAGAAAACATTACGGTAAAGGGGGCTAAGTATGGCTTTTTGCACAGAATTTGGTGTGATGTATATTAAGCCGGAAGAAAGCGGGGTGAAGATAAGTAAGCATATAACTACAACAATGAGTCCCAAAAACGAGAAAAAGCCAAATTGGTAGCCCTGTTTTTTGGGAAGCTCTTCTTTTGTATTGTCTTTTCTGTCGTCTTGTTCGCTCATATATTTAAGAAGCCTTCTCGTTATCTATGGGTTTAGACTCTAATAAACCTTCACGGCGTAGCAATGCATTCGGGTCAGCATCACGTCCACGGAAGCGTTTATATAATATATCCGGTTTTTCACTTCCGCCACGGGAAAGAATGTTATTTCTATAGCTTTGGGCAATGTCTTGATTATACAAACCTTTTTCAAGGAAAAGCTCAAACGCATCTGCATCGAGAACTTCAGCCCATTTATAGCTGTAAAAACCTGCGCTATAACCTCCGGCAAAAATATGCCCGAATGATGTCGATGTTGGGCCAGCCAGTCGTGGAAAGAGCGCTGTGTATTTTATCGCTTCATCTTCAAAAGCTGCAATGTCTTTTATTTCTTCAGGATTAGAGACAGTGTGCCATGCCATATCAAGAAGGCTAAGGCCTATTTGTCGCAAACCTGCCCAGCCACTCATATAATTTTGGGCTTTGCGAAGTTTTTCAACCAGTTCCTCGGGGATTCTCACATCGGTTTCATAATGGATTGCGAATGTGTTTAATACTTCTTTTTCATAGCACCAGTTTT
>JAGLKS010000163.1 GCA_023140905.1 Alphaproteobacteria bacterium
TGATCCGGTAGGTAGAATGGAACCTTTGCATCTTGGTGTTGCTGTAAAGCAAATGGGCTTAAAACATGTTGTTGTAACAGCTGTTGACCGTGATGATCTGGAAGATGGTGGCGCGGATCATTTTGTAAAGACAATTCAGGCTATACGCATGAAAAGCCCGGAAACGACTATTGAAATCCTCCCTGGTGATTTTAAGGGTAATATCAAAGATATTGACCACGTTATTGCTGCAAAACCTGACGTATTTAATCATAATCTTGAAACAGTTCCGAGGCTCTATCCAAGCATTCGCCCCGGCGCACGCTATTTTCGCTCTATGCGTTTACTAGAGCGGGTTAAAGACGTTGATCCGGGCATGTTTACTAAATCCGGCATGATGGTTGGTTTAGGTGAAACCATGGAAGAAGTTTTGCAAGTTATGGATGATATGCGCGTCGCACATGTTGATTTCATTACGATTGGTCAATATTTGCAGCCAACACCTAAACATGCTCCTGTAATGAAATGGTGGACACCGGAAGAATTTAAAGAGCTTGAAAAGAAAGCCTACGCAAAAGGATTTTTGATGGTATCAGCAACACCGTTAACACGCTCATCACACCATGCAGGTGAGGACTTTGCAAAACTTAAAATTGCGCGTGATAAAAAATTCAGTTCACAAAAATAAGAATCGGCGGCACAAGTTATCCATCGCTTTATATGACGTTAGCGACCTCAATCAAGAAGTCAAAAGCTTTACTACATGTTAACTGACGCACTTGGCTACGATCTCCATCAAAATGGCATCTCACAATTTCAGGGGCTTTTCCACGCGCACAAACCGCAACATAAACAAGACCAACAGGTTTTTCAGCCGTTCCACCTCCGGGACCTGCAACACCTGTCACAGCTACAGCAATCTGTGCAACACTATTTGCCAATGCCCCCAACACCATTTCGCTGGCTGTCTCTTGGCTAACTGCTCCAAAACGCTCTAATGTTGCAGGAGAAACATCGAGTGAATCTATTTTTGCTGCATTGGAATAAGTTACAAAACCTCGATCAAATATATCAGAAGAACCAGGAATATCTGTTATTGCCACAGCAATCATG
Organism: Alphaproteobacteria bacterium; assembly: GCA_023140905.1. Classification (GTDB taxonomy): domain Bacteria; phylum Pseudomonadota; class Alphaproteobacteria; order Micavibrionales; family Micavibrionaceae; genus UBA1672. Next base: position 1,093 of record JAGLKS010000163.1, read on the forward strand.
CCTCCTGTGCAACTCTCAGCACAAGCCAGACATAACTGCTTTTCTCTGAGAATGTGGCTAAGATTTTCGACAGCGTCTTTCATGTTAAAATTTCTTTTCTTAAAGTAATAAAATCTTTACGAGCACAACAACAATGCCGGCAAATAATCCCGCAACAATATCGTCTCCCATAACACCGGCTGCCCCCTTAACTTCTCGATCGAAAAAGCTGATTGGCCATGGTTTTAAAATATCGAAAAATCGAAATGCTATAAACGCAATAAAAATAAGATAAGGATTAAGAGCCGCAGGAATTAACGCCAACCACTGACCCACGACTTCATCAATAACAATCATTTTACTATCATGACCATCCATAGCTTTATCAAAACGATCTGCTGCCCATAAGCCAATAATCGTTACAATAATAGCAGCCAATGCCAAAAAAACTCCACCTCCAATCATATAAATGATGATACCAAAGGGCAGGGCAGCAAGACTACCCCATGTGCCGGGCGCGGGATTTATAAACCCGGAGCCAAACCAACTCGCAAGCCATGTATATGCTTTATTACGTTCTAATTTACTGGGTATTTTAAAGTTTATAAACATGTCATTTCTTTCTATTCATCTTTATTTCCGGCAGGAAGATAAACACTTACAATGGCTTGTGCGGCAATTCCTTCTTTGCGTCCGGTAAAACCTAATTTCTCTGTTGTTGTAGCCTTAATATTCACCTGCGATGTTGATACACTCATGATCTGCGCCAGTCTTGCTACCATTTTTTCGTGATATGAACCAATTTTAGGCCTTTCACAGATTAAAGTTATATCAGCATTAATCAAATGGCCCTTCTTTGCACGAAGCAGAGTGATTGCATGTTTTAAAAACGCAGAACTATCCATGTCTTTATAGTCCATATTATCAGGAGGGAAGTGCAATCCTATATCACCTTCACTAATAGCACCATATATCGCATCACATAAAGCATGTAATCCAACATCTGCGTCTGAATGTCCTTTGAGCTTACGATCATATTTTATATCTATGCCACATAATCGTATAGATTTTACGCTTTTAGCGCTATCATCAAAAGCATGAACATCATATCCCAAACCGGCGCGAATTGGCATCACAGATCTTTTTTCATTCTCAGATAATAATAAGCACTCAGCCATATGTATATCCTCCTGCGTCGTGATTTTAAAATTATATTTACTTCCTTCAACAAGAACAACATCGCATCCTATATCCGAAGCAAGAGCCGTATCATCTGTGTACGTCTTTTTCAGATCACTTGTTTCATGCGCCTGTTTTATCAAACCATAATGAAAAGCCTGTGGTGTTTGTATTCCCCACATATGCTCTCTGGGAACCATGTCCTTAGCCACATTAACCTCACTTGAGATACGACACGTATCTGTTATTTTGTATGCAAGTGATGCGCCTTTATGATCCTTCATAACTGCCAATAATGATCCAATATCCTTAGGCATAATAAAGGGACGCGCAGCATCATGGATAAGAACAATATCATCGCTTTTGATAAATTGAGAACTTTCCAGAGATTTTAAACCATTATAAACACTTTGCTGACGAGACCAACCTCCGGCACATATCGAAACAGCTTCTGACACATCGCAACCATTAAGCTTATATCCATGTATAGCTTCCTGATAATGGCGCTCGTCATCAGGATTAACCACAAGACAGATATGACATAATTCTTTTATAGATGAAAATGCGTCTAATGTGTGACGTAGAATCTGCTTATTACCCAAACGCATATATTGCTTTGGTAAAGGTCCACCCATACGGATTCCTTTACCTGCGGCTACTATAATCAAATAAGAACTTTGGCCCATCTTAAATAAACTCACTTTTTCTTTTATGTGTTGTATTTGTGCGTCATACGTTGTAAAAATGCAACACTTGTCATGTCAATTACAATAATGGCAGCTCGGATTTGATTTTTACAAAAGTTATAGAAAAATAATAAACGGATCACAGCATGAATCAAGCTCATAGCAAAGACATAAAAGGCAAAAATCCTGAAAATGATAGATTTTGCTTTCACACTATATTGAAGAAAACCTTCTCTGGCATGCATTTATCTCAACTTAAATACCGCTCATGGCGTACAAAAGCCGGTATTTTTCTTGTGATTGCCGCACTTTTATGTGGCCTTGCAACTTATAGCGCATTAACACAAACGCCTACTCTTGGCCATAATCCTGATATTGTTATCTGGTTGCTTAATATTGATTTGATTATCCTGCTTTTGCTGGTTTTACTAATCGCCCGACGCATTGTTAGTGTCTGGAGCGGGAAAAAACAAGGTATTGCCGGATCACACTTACATGTACGTCTTGTTTATATTTTCAGCATTCTAGTTGCTGTTCCAACCGTTATCATGACTGTTTTTTCAGCCTTGTTGTTCCATTACGGCGTGCAAGCCTGGTTCAATCAACGCGTCCAAACAGCGATTAATGAGTCTCAAGCTGTTGCACAATCTTATCTGGAGGAACATAAACAAGTTATCCGCGCTGACACATTAGCTATGGCTGGAGATATTGACCGTCAAGGCGATCGTCTTATGCTTGATGAACGCTTGTTTTCCAATGTTATTAACACACAATCACTCTTGCGTAATCTATCTGAAGCTATTGTTATTACACGTAATGGCCGTGTTCTGGCACGCTCATCCCTAACATTTTCTTTAGAATATGAATTGCCTCCTGATTATGCTTTTAAACAAGCTAATAAAGGTGACGTTGTTCTTGTAATGAATGAAGATCAAGATCGAGTACGCGCATTAACACAACTAAGAAATATTCCAAACACGTACTTATTTGTTGGCCGAATGATCGATCCGCAAGTTCTTTCCCACCTTAGCGCCACTGAACAAGCTGTACACGATTACAACAATCTGCAAGCCCGTTATTCCGGTATGCGCATTACTATGTTGATGCTGTTTGTTGTGGTTGCTCTATTGCTTTTACTGGCAGCTATCTGGTCCGGACTGCTTCTTGCAAAACAGCTTGTAACCCCCATTAAAGAACTTATACAAGCAGCTGACCGCATGCGTACTGGAGATTTATCTTCACGCCTTCCAACAGATACAAAACGCATTAAAGAATTTGAATATCTGGCAAAATCCTTTAACCGCATGACAAGCCAGATTCAGTCACAACGAGATGCTCTCATTGATGCCAATTTACAGCTCGACAGGCGACGAAGACTGACAGAAACAGTCCTGGCCGGTGTGTCTTCCGGTGTTATTGGTGTAGATGGACACGGAATTGTCAATCTGGCAAACAACTCTGCTTCCAGTATTCTTGGAAAATCCAGAGAAGAAATAACCGGAGAATATATTCTGGATATTATCCCTGAGCTTCAAATAATGATGGATGAAATAGCAAAAAAACCAAAAAAGATGCTGCAAAAAGAAATCCCTGTATTTTTTGAAAAACGGGGGCGTCGTAGTTTTCTGTTCCGTATTTCCATTGAATTAATTGAAGAAGATATGACTGGTTTAATCATAACGTTTGATGATATTACAGAGCTTCAATCTGCACAAAGAAAAGCAGCATGGTCTGATGTTGCGCGACGTATTGCCCATGAAATTAAAAATCCTCTTACACCTATACAGCTTTCTGCTGAACGTTTGAAACGCAAGTACCTTAAAGATATTCGAAACGATCCTGACACATTTGAGCAATGCACAGATACAATTGTTAAGCACGTCGGGGATATCGGACGCATGGTTGACGAATTTTCTTCTTTTGCGCGTATGCCAGATCCTATTCTTAAAGTGCAACATATTGCAAAATATATTGAGGAATCTCTTATTCTCGCAGGACAGGCACATGATAATATCCATCTTGAAGTATGCAATAAAGCGCAACAAGCACAGGTTAATTGTGATGGACAACAAATTCGTCAGGTCATGAATAACTTGCTGAAGAATGCCGTTGAATCAATTGAAATGCATTCAGATGACGTAAAAGAGGCACAACAAAGTGAAATCAGCGTTCTGATTGCTCAACGTAATAATGATGAGTTATTCATTTCTATTACAGATAACGGAGTTGGTTTACCTAAAAACAAAGATATTACCAAGCTTACAGAGCCATATATCACACATAAACCAAAAGGAACGGGGCTAGGGCTTGCTATCGTTAAAAAGATTGTCGAAGATCATAATGGTGAGCTTATTATCGGCTCCCCGGAATGGTTGGAAGAAATAACTTTATGGCAAAATAAGAGCGGAGCGTGCTTCGTTATTATTTTACCTTTAGCCCATATTGTTGAGAACATAAAAGATACAGTGCTTAAGAATAATAAAAAAACAAATGAAAAAACAACTAAATAGAAAGGCAAGCTAAGTATGTCGATTTCACCAACAATTTTGGTTATTGATGATGAAGATGATATCCGCAAGTTAATTGCCGGAATATTAGAGGATGAGGGATATATCGTTATTCATGCAGCAACAGCCGATTTAGCTGCACAAAAACTCTCTGCTAATCCTCCTGACCTTGTTATTCAAGACATCTGGCTACAGGGAAGTGAACGAGACGGGATAGATATCCTGAAAGCTGCAAAACAGAAACACCCTAATTTGCCATTCTTGATGATTAGCGGTCATGGCACAATCGAAACAGCCGTCTCGGCTATTAAAGCCGGAGCATATGACTTTATTGAAAAACCGTTTAAGAGCGACCGATTATTGCTAATGATTAACCGTGCGTTAGAAAATGCCTCTCTCAAGAAACAAAATGAAGATCTGCGACAAATAACGATGAACACCGTCTTTTCTCAGGTAGAACAACTTCCTGATTATATTTGTAATATTCTGGATAAAGCCGCAACATCAAATAGCCGCATTATGATTACGGGTGAAGTTGGCACGGGTAAGAATATTGCTGCACATTACGTTCATGAAAAATCATTACGCAATAATAAACCGTTTATGACTTTAAATTGTGCAACCTTGCACCCTGAAAATCTGGAAAAAGAACTTTTTGGAACGCAGCCCGAATCTAAAGAAAGTGCAACACTAGGATTGCTACAACTTGTTAATGGGGGCACATTGCTTTTAGATGAAATTTCCGCGCTTCCTATGGAAACACAAGGAAAACTCCTTAACTTATTACAGGATAATGCTTATTATAAAATCGGCTCAAATCAAAAAATCTCTGTTGATGTTCGTATTATTGCCACTGCCGATAACAGCATTGAAATAAACATTCAAAACGGTACATTTAAAAAGGATCTTTATTATAGGTTAAACGTTGTTCCTATTGATATGCCTCCTCTTAGAAAACGCAAAAATGATATCCCTGATCTTGTAGAATTACTCAGCCCTCTGAGCTTTTCCAAACAAGCCTTAACAAAGCTCAAAGCTTATTCATGGCCAGGTAATATCAAACAGCTACATAATATTCTGGAATGGATATCTCTTATGCATGAGCAGAAAGATATGCCTATAGAGGTTTCTCATCTACCTCAAGAGCTAAAAGGCACCAATGACACATCTTCAAATATATCATCAGAAAACGACAATTCCGCACTCTCTGATAATATATTTGATATTCCGCTGCGTGAAGCACGGGAAAACTTCGAACGTTATTACTTGCTATCTCAAGTTAATCGTTTTGATGGAAATATTTCTAAGACTGCTGAGTTTATAGGCATGGAACGATCTGCCTTGCATCGTAAATTAAAATCACTTGAAGTTTTTGCAGATGATAAGCAGGATGTTGCATGATATTTATATTCATAGAATCAATATAAAAAATTAGGTACAGAAAGGCATGTAATTATGAGAGCTATTATTTGCGGGTCAGATCAAATCGGCTCAAATATTGCAGCCTATCTGTCGAAAGAAAACCATGATATTACGGTGGTTGATACAAACAATGATAATCTCATGCAAATTAATAATGCCTTGGATGTAAACACTATAGTTGGGTTTCCATCTGACCCTGATACGCTTAAGCGTGCCGGAGCCGATGAATGTGATCTGATTATTGCAGTCACAGATAAAGACGAAATCAATATGGTTGCCTGCCAAATCAGCCATTCTTTATTTGGCGTTCCAAAAAAAATCGCACGCATTCGCAACCAGAATTATCTTGATCCTGCATGGTCAAACCTGTTTAGCAGGGCACATATGCCTATTGATGTGATTATCTCGCCTGAGCAGATCATTTCAGAAGACATCTATCAGCGACTAAGTATTCCCGGCACAACAACAGCAATTAGCCTTAGTGATGAGAAAGTACATTTAGTCGGCGTAATTTGTATGGAAGATTGTCCGGTACTTCACACACCTTTGGAGCAATTAAATAAATTGTTTTCTAACCTGTCTTTCTCAATTGTATCGATAATACGTAAAACAAAGACTATTATTCCTGATGAAACAGAAATGCTGGAAGAAGGAGATGAGGTCTATATTATTGTTGATACAAACCATTTACGCAGAATTATGGCGGCTTTTGGTCATTTAGAGAAAGAAGCACGCAAGATTATTATTTCCGGCGGTGGAAATATCGGAATATCTTTGATACGCAAGCTTCAACAAAATATCAGTGGTCTTCAAGTGAAAGTTATTGAACACGATAATGCCCACGCTCAGTACCTCAGCGAACAACTTTCTAATATCATTATTCTAAATGGCGATACACTGGATCGCGCTATTATGGAGGAAGCTGCTGTTTCCTCAGCCGAAGCCTATATTGCTTTGATGAATGATGATAAAAACAATATTCTCGGGTCTTTGCTAGCCAAGCAATATGGCTGTGAGCGCGTAGTAACTCTGGTAAATAATAATGTCTATTTCCCGCTTGTTGGGCCATTGGGCATTGATACAATGATTTCTCCTAAATCTATTATCGTTTCGAATATCATGCAACATGTGAGAAGAGGGCGGATTATTAGCATTCACAGTATCCACGGTGGAAAAACTGAAGTTATCGAGATTGAAATATCCGAGTCATCACAAATAGCCAATAAAGTCGTTAAAGATCTGGATTTACCCAATAATGTTGTGATTAGCGCTATTATCCGCAAAGATACAGTTATTATCCCTAAGAAGAATGATAAGATTTTGCCTCAAGATCATCTCATCATTCTTTCACCGCGCGAAAAAGCCCGTGAAATGGAAGAATTGCTTTCTGTCCATGTGGATCTATTATAAAGTCCTGAAGTTATGAAGCTTGGTATATTTGATTCTGGATTAGGTGGTTTGCTGATTGCTAAATCAATCCGCAAGAAAATGCCTGATATTGATATAGTGTATTTTGGGGATACGCTCAATTTGCCTTATGGTAACCGCTCAAGCCAAACAATCTATACATATAGCCAACGCGCAATAGAATTTTTATTTTCTCAAAATTGCAACTTGATTATCACAGCTTGTAACACAGCTAGTACAACAGCTTTGCGACAACTCCAACAATGTTACCTTCCCAAAAGTTCTTATGCAGACCGGCGCATACTCGGCGTTATTGTCCCTACACTCGAAACAGCAATAGCTCATGGATATAAACGTTTAGGCGTCATAGCAACGCATCATACTATTGAGACTAAAATATACCCTATTGAGCTAAAGAAAATTGACCCCACTATTTCTATTGTTCAAAAGAGCACACCTCTTTTAGTGCCTCTTATTGAGAATGGTGGAGCACAATGGCTTCCATCAGTTCTTGAATATTATCTAACTTCCATGATTAAAAATGACGCAATTGAATGTCTGATCCTTGGCTGCACTCATTACTCAATTCTAAAAAAAGAAATAAAAGACATTACCAAACATAGCGTTTCGTTAATATCTCAGGATGAAATCATTCCTGATAAGCTAATAAATTACCTTAACAAGCATCCGGGGCTTAATGAAAAGATTGATAAAAATGGAAAATCAGATTTTTATGTCAGTGATGTGACTGAGAATTACTGTGAATCAGCCGAACAAATCTATGGGGATAATATTGATATTAAGCTCGCTAAATTTGACACTGCTTTAAATAAATTGACCCTTTAAAAACAACCCATAACACCAGAAAATGAGACGATATGACATATTTTCCCACTAACGCAAAATTACCTAATGCTGTTTTCTTTGATTGGGATGGCACAATTGTTGATAGTTACCAACTCTTAAGTGATGCACATGATTATACTTTAACAACTTTGGGAATGCCCATACTTGAGAAAGATGGATTTCGTGAGTATTTTGGGAAAGAGAGAATGTTCATTTTATCTGATATTTATAAAGATA
>JAGLKS010000164.1 GCA_023140905.1 Alphaproteobacteria bacterium
TCGGTACTTGTGGCCATAACCCCCATTTTCATGAGTGCTTTAATAACGTCTTTTCCCGGTTCAGCCATACGGTTGGAAAGTTCTTGTACTGTAATTGTTTCAGGCAAGACCACTTCACGCACAGATTTCTGTGTTGGCTCATGGAAGGGCTGTGCTGCTATTCGAGCTTTTTCACGTGCTCGTTTTTGTGCGGCTAAAGAAGGCCCACGATCACGTTCATAATCTTTGTTAAGAGCTTGTGTAATTGTAATACGGCCACCGCGACGATCTGCGTTAGATTTACGCGGGGCTTTTGACACTGCCTTTTTAATTTTATCGCGATAGCTTAATTCTCCATCTGCTTCGCTATTCGCATCTTTAGACGTAAAAGCTTTAGAGCGCTTTGTGCTTTCTTTTTGCGCAAGCAGTGCGTCTTCAGGAGACATTTGAGGAATAATTTCTTCTGCATTATCTTCTTTATCTGTCTCTTTTTCTTTTTTTACAGTAGTAGCTTCTTGCTCTTTTTTCTTTTCTTCCAATTTTTTACTGGCTTGAAGAAGTTCTTCTTCGGCTTTTTTATCCTCAATTGTCATGACACGACGTTTAGGTAGAGCTTTTTTCTTTGATTTTCCAGCTAAAGCCGCTTGAAGAGCACGTTCCCTTGTTTCTTTTTCATCTAAAGTTAAATGTGTTTCGACTTCAGAGTCTTCTTGCTCTTTTTTCTTTTCAGCTGGGGATAAGCGTTTTCTGCGAACTTCAACAGCAACAGAAGCCGGACCACCTGTCCTTGTTTTAGATCGAGCAGAAGCACCACCTTTTAAACTCAGTGTTTTTCCCGACAAGCTAAGAGTTTTGCCAGTTGATTTTGTTGCATCTTCTTTTTGCGTTTCTTCTTTATTATTGCTCATTCAGTTCGCCTAATTTTTTTCCAGAGTTAGGTATACACTTGCGAAGTCACGAGTGCAAAGTGTTTATACGTAAAACATTTAGTAAGTTTGTTAATTTGAAACAAAGGAGATCGCTCCCACCCGTAACAAAACGGATAAGAGAAAAAGGATTTAAAAATTTCTTGATTTTGGTCGTGTACCAAAATATCTCCTTATTTTATATTTTATGCGAAAAATTCTATACATCTTCCGATGTGCCTTGCTCTTCTTTTTGTGTTTCTTCGCTCTGTGCTTCTTCTTCTTCTTCGTTTGATGCTTGTTGAGCTGCTTCGGCAGCAGCATCTTCTTCTGCAAACCAGTGTTTACGAGCTTCCAGAATAACATCATTTGCTTCTTGCGATGTTAGAGAATCTTTGCCTAGAATCTCGATAAGTTCATCACCGGCAAGGTCAGCCAAATCATCGAGTGTTTTAATCTTGTTCTCACCAAGAATAATGATTTGAGCTGGACGCAGACCTTTGGCATGCAAAAGATCATCAGTAATATCAAGTTCAGATTGCTTTTCTTTAAGCTCAATTTGCTTTTGCTTAAGCCAGTTAGCGGCACGACTTTGCAACTCGATAGAAAGTTCTTCTTCAAATCCTTCGATTGCGTTGAGTTCTTCAACCGGTGTTTCGATAATTTCTTCAACATCCGTAAAGCCTTCAATAACGAGCAAATGCGCGATAACATCGTCTACGTCCAAAGCTTCTATAAATAGCGTAGAGCGTGTTTTGAACTCTTCATTGCGGCGCTCGGATTCTTGTTCTTCAGTAATAACGTCAATATCCCAACCTGTTAGCATAGAAGCCAAACGTACATTTTGACCACGACGGCCAATAGCAAGGCTTAAGTGTTCTTCGGGAACAACAACATCCATACGATTTTTTTCTTCATCCAAAACAACTTTTGCTACAGCAGCCGGCTGAAGAGCGCTTACAACAAAGCTACCTAGATCTTCTGTCCATGGAATAATGTCAATTTTTTCTCCGCCAAGTTCATTAACAACAGCTTGAACACGGCTACCGCGCATACCGACACAAGCACCGACTGGGTCAATTGAGCTATCCCCTGATTGCACAGCAATTTTTGCACGGCTACCCGGATCACGCGCTACAGCTTTGATCTCAATAATACCGTCATAAATTTCAGGCACTTCCTGCATAAACAGTTTTGACATAAATTCCGGGTGAGAGCGGGATAGGAAAATTTGTGGACCGCGTGTTTCTTCACGAACTTCATAAATAATGGCGCGAACACGATCATTCACATTCAGAGGTTCGCGAGGAATTGTCTCATCACGACGAAGCAAACCTTCTGCGCGACCTTGAATATCAATCGTTGCGTTACCATATTCGACACGTTTAACAATACCATTTACAATTTCGCCAACTTTATCTTTGAAATCTTCATATTGGCGAGCACGTTCAGCTTCCCGCACTTTTTGCATAATAACCTGTTTTGCTGTTTGTGCAGCAATACGGCCAAAATCCAAGGGCGGTAATTCATCAATTAAGAAATCACCGATTTTTGCATCTGATTCAATTTTAACAGCTTGTTCAAGTCTAAGCTGAGAAACTTCGTTTTCAATTTCTGCATCATCAGCAAGAACTTCACGATAGCGTTTTAGGAATATATCGCCGCTTCTGCGATCAATTTGTGCACGAATATCTTGTTCATAACCATATTTTGAGCGTCCAGCTTTTTGAATGGCTTCCTCCATAGCTTGAATGACGATTTCACGGTCAATATTTTTTTCGCGGGCTACAGTGTCTGCAACTTGTATCAATTCCATTTTTTTCTCCTAATGCTTTGCAGTCGCTTTTATTAGTTCGTCAGTTAGTACTAGTTTTGCTTTAGCTACGGAACTATAGGGGATTTCAACATCTCCCTGATC
>JAGLKS010000165.1 GCA_023140905.1 Alphaproteobacteria bacterium
CTTTTTGCACCATCAAGAGTAACGTCAACCATTGTATAACTTATGTTCAGATCACGCTGACGGGCCATCGCTTTGAGCGTAGCGGTGGTCTTCATTTTGAAGCTTTCCGGCTTTTCTTTAATTATGCCCATAGCATACTTGTCTTTCAGGCTTATGAAACTATTCTTCCGATACAACGATATTTGTTATGGCATGACGCGGTAGCTCTATGCCAAAGCAGCGTTGATAATATTCTGCAATAATCGGGCGCTCAGCTTCGTCACATTTATTCAAAAAGGCAACGCGAAAAGCTTGCTCGCGGTCATTATTGAATATTAGCATATTTTCTGCCCAAGCTATGACTGTGCGCGGAGACATCAATGTAGAAAGATCTCCATTGACAAAACCTTCACGTGTCAGATTAGCAAGAGTAACCATTTTATCAATAGTGTCGCGGCCTTCTTCACTATCAAGATATGGTATTTTAGCAAGCACAATGGCAGCTTCTTCAGCATGAGGAAGATAATTCAGCGTGGTTACAATATTCCAGCGGTCCATCTGGCCTTGGTTAATCTGATGGGTTCCGTGATAAAGCCCGGTTGTATCTCCTAAACCGATTGTATTACTGGTCGCGAATAAGCGAAAAGCAGGATGTGGCCGGATTACAAGATTCTGGTCAAGCAGTGTTAGTTTTCCTTCCGCTTCAAGGATACGCTGAATAACAAACATTACATCCGGTCGGCCTGCATCATATTCATCAAAGACAAGGGCTACTGGATTTTGGATAGACCAAGGCAGAAGACCTTCTTTCCATTGCGTGATTTGTTTTCCTTCTTGCAGGACAATGGTGTCTTTACCAATTAAATCAATACGGCTGACATGGCTGTCCAGATTAATCCGTACGCAAGGCCATTTCAACCGTGCGGCAACTTGTTCTATATGGGTAGATTTGCCAGTGCCGTGATAGCCTTGAATCATGACGCGGCGATTATGAACAAAACCGGCAAGGATAGCCATTGTGGTTTCATAGTCAAAGCGGTATGTCGGATCAATATCAGGCACGTTTGGTGTGTCTTCGCTAAATCCGGGAATATCCCAGTCCAGATCAATACCAAAAGTTTCCCGCGCATTATATTTTGTGTCGGGAATAGATGTGTATTTCCCTTCTTTGGCTTTAATTTGGGTGATGCTGAAAGACATGCTGCGATCAGCTTCTTTATCTTTATCCAAGGTGTCTGTACCACGCTCACTAATATATTGTGTATTACTCATCATACCCTTTTCATAGTTTGTTTTAAAGATTACGCTCTTTCAGCTTTGAGTATTCCTTAAAAGCCAACTTCAATATTGTATAGGACATATTGATCTTTTTGAGAAGCTCTTCAGAGTCCGGATCGTTTCTATTAAGATCAGGGTGATGTTTCTTTGCAAGATTTTTATAACGCGTTTTAACATCATCCAGCGTGATAGGCGGGTTTAGACCCATAAGAGCCAGAGCTTCATGTTCCGGTGTGTTTCCTTCGTTAAGAAAATTTGCCTCACTGTTATTGTGGTAAGTCCGGTGGGTAGAGTTATTTTCTGTGTCACCATAACAATAAGTTTTTTGTGCAGTTTCATATAAATGTTCTTCTGCTGTGCCATTTGAATCATAGCGCCAAGTAGGGCGGTCGCCATAAATGCTGCTCATCACGTGCTCTTCAACTTCGCGACGCGACATACCGGAAAAGAAATCCCAAGCCTTGTTATATTCTTTTATGTGTTCTGTACAAAAATAATAATACTCATTTAGCCCTCTATGCTTTGGGGCTTTATGCTCGCCATGGTTTGGGCAGCTCGGCATATCACAGGAGCGCTTTTGGTAGCGTCTTTGTGTGTCAGCATATTCGGGAGAGTTAGGTTTTAAAACGATTCTCGGCATAATAGACACATTATATAAAGGATATGTGGCTGCAAAAAAAGAAAAAAATGAGTTGTTTTGATATATAAAAATAGTTGTTTTTCCATTATGTAAGGACAGTATCTTATGGTTGTATTAATCATCACCGCACACTGCTGTATGCAATTAATTTTATTACCATATGTCGATAATAATTGCTACAACACCGAATTATGAAAATAAATGATGCAGCGCACAAATATAGTCACATAATGGTTTATTAGAATAAATAGAAATAACTTCCTAATTTTTATGAAAAAACAAAAACACCAATCCTATGGTTGCATATTATATTAATATGCTATAGCATGTGTTCCAAGTTAATTTTATAACAACGTTTTGTGTGGGGACGTTTATGGATAATGATTTATCATCAAACTCTGATGGCGATGTTGACAACAAAATTTGTCAGGCAGGTCGAAGCTCTTTAGTAAGTAGAAATATCACTATATTTGGTCGTAGAACATCTATTAGATTAGAGCCGGAAATGTGGGTTGCACTTAATGATATTGCGGGTAGAGAGAAGTGCTCTGTTCATGATGTTTGTAGTCTTGTTTATGTGCGCAAGAATTCGCTGACATCTTTAACAGCAGCAATTCGAGTGTTCTTAATGCTCTATTATAGAGCTGCTGCAACGGATACTGGTCATAAAGAAGCTGGACATGGTGATTTTAGTATCATGAAGCAGCGAGCACGTATTTCTGATAAAAGCTTTTTTGAAAAAAGCCCAGCTCGGCAGATGCGTAAAACTGCGACAGCTGCATAAAACTGTGAATGGATGATTGCTAAAGTACACGGCCAAATTTCAAAAACTTATCTCTACGTTTTTTCATCATTGTTGTGCGGTCCCATGGAGTAAGCTCGTTTAGAGCTTTCTTGATTTGGGCTGCGACAGATTTAATCATAGCTTCTTTGTTACGATGTGCTCCACCGATAGGTTCAGAGATAATTCCATCGATTAGTTTTAGTTCTTTCAGGTCTTGTGCTGTAAGCTTGAGAGCATTGGCGGCTTCTTTTGCATAAGATCTATCGCGCCACAGAATAGAGGCGCATCCTTCTGGTGAAATCACTGAATAAGTTGAATGTTCAAGCATGTAAACTTTATCTGCTACAGCAATAGCAATAGCTCCACCTGATCCGCCTTCACCAATGATAACAGAAATGATTGGAACATCTGTTCTAAAGCAGGTTTCAATAGATTTTGCGATAGCTTCGGATTGGCCGCGTTCCTCTGCCCCAACGCCAGGATATGCGCCTGCTGTGTCAACTAAAGTAATAACCGGAAGCTGAAATTGGCTTGCCATATTCATAAGGCGTTGTGCTTTACGGTATCCTTCCGGGCGCGCCATCCCGAAATTATGCTTAATGCGGCTTTGGGTATCATAGCCTTTTTCGTGCCCCATAATAATGCATGAACGACCATTGAAACGACCTAGTCCACCTATTAACGCTTGATCTTCTGCAAAACAGCGGTCTCCAGCTAAAGGCATGAAGTTTTCGATCATACCTTCTATGTAATCGCGCATATGAGGTCGTTCCTGATGGCGTGCAACCTGAACTTTTTGTTCTGCTGTTAGTTTGCTATATGTTGCTCTTAAAAGGCGGTCAGCCTTGTTTTGCATACGAAAGATTTCTTCTGCGATATTGATTTGCGAATCACTATTAACGTGACGCAATTCGGTAATTTTACCTTCTAGTTCCAGAATCGGTTTTTCAAAATCTAACTGGCTCATAGCCTCATACCCTAGTTGTATAAAACATGGCGTATTGCTTAATGTGCATTTTGCGCCATGTTTGTTATTTGGTATTTATGATTTACTTTTTTGTTCCGGTTTTTGATAGAGGATGTTTTTCCTCAACCGTTTTCTTCACATCTTCATTTAGGATATGTGTGTAGATTTGCGTTGTCGCAATATCAGCATGTCCCAGCATTTTCTGCACAGAGCGTAAGTCGGCACCGTTATTAAGCAGATGTGTTGCAAAAGCGTGGCGAAGTACGTGCGGGCTAACACGGCCATCATCAATTTTAGCTCTTTTTGCCAGATCTTTCAGGAGCTGGGCAAAACGTTGTCGTGTCAAGTGTCCACTCAAAGATGTTTTTGAAGGGAACAACCATTTATCCTGTGCAGAAGAGCTGTAATTACTGCTTTGAGAAATGTGTTGTTTGCGTACATCAAGATATTTTTTCAAAGCATTTTGTGCCGGTGTGGAAAGAGGAACCATACGTTCGCGGCCACCTTTTCCTTCTACAATCAGGTGATTAGAGTTTTTGCCAATCGCTGAAAGCGGAAGACCCACAAGCTCAGATACACGAAGTCCTGTTGCATAGAGCATTTCGATTAAGCATATGAGGCGTGTGCCTTCTGCCGTGTCTTTTGCACTAGCTGTTTTGATAAGGGCCTCAACTTCTGCTTCTGATAAAGTTTTTGGCAAAGAACGACCTTGTTTTGGACTTTCAATTGTTGATGTCGGATCGTCTTCGCGCACGCCTTCAGATACAAGATAACGGAAAAACTGGCGTAATGCAGACAAGCGACGTGCGACTGTGCGAACCGCGATTTTACCATTACTGGTAATTTTTGTGTTCGCCTTATTATTTAGATCTTTTAGATAATCCTTAAGGTCATCAGTTGATGCTTTATCAATTTCTACATTTTTGTTTTTGCGAAGAAATAAACTTACATCGGCTAAATCACGCCAATACGCTTGACGGGTGTTCATTGCGGCACCGCGCTCAGTTGTAAGCATATCAAGAAATGCATCAACGAGAGGATGCAAATCCGGTTTGGGCAATGCTGGACGGCCTGGTCTTGCCATGTTTATCTCCTTAGTTTTTAGTCTTGTTAATCTTCAGTCTTACAGACTTCCACCTGTTTCCATCACAGTTTGTGCTATGATGTGGTCGGGTAGAGTTCTTATACTTACATTACTCAAAGCCGATGCAATATCAGCTATAGTCCCTATATATACGTCCTTTTTATCTATCTCACTCAATATATGAGCCGATAGGAGCAAAGATACGCTTATATTCTGATTCTCACTGGCTTGTTTCAAAGCATTCGAAACATAATAGGGAGGCATTGTATACCTCTTATTGGTTGCCAAGTCAAAACCATTTACACCATTAATGTGCACTTTATCACCATCATTAACGGTGTTGCTACTATTTTCTATAATATTTATTATGTCTTTGGCAAGAGGTGAATGCAAAGAAGCACTATATATATATGTATAGATTTTATCCTGAATAGAGCGTTTACTATTTTTACTTAACAAAAACAATGAGATAATCAGCTTTTCTCGCATTTCATATTTGCGTAAAGTTTTTGGTGTGTGCATTTTAAGTAAATCTTTTATCCATGTTTTGGATATGTGTTCCGGTATGTATAGATATAATGGAGCAAGAGACAAGGCTGTTTCAAGAGAAATGTCTTCACCTATAGTCATTTTACTGATAGCTGGCAGAAAAGGAATTAAGAGTTTATCAGAATATTTATGTGCCAGTACTATGGCCTGAGATATTTTTTCTGTACGGCCTGTTCCCGACCATTTGCCGGAAGTCTCATCGTAAAGATTTGCCAATATGTATAAATCGTGTGTTTCTTTAGAAAATTGCTGTTGTTGGTCTTGGTCTTTTGCTTCTTTTTGTTGTGCCAAAAGCTTTTTATAAAACCCTGTCATAGCTTCAGGTTGCTTGATGTCGTAATTGGTAGCAGCACCAAGGAGAAGCGCTTTTTGCATAAGGCTTAAGTGTTCTGTGGGTTGTGTTAGAAGCGGAGCTATATGTTGTGGCGGGATGGTTATTATTGTCTCAGCGGTGATGTAACCAAGTGTGAGCCGGCCTTCTGCGGTGAGAATAGCGCGCTCTATTGTGCTTAATGCTGTAAAGCTTTCCGGTTCATATTGAAAGCTGTAATCAGGTGATTCCAATAAGGATTTTATAATGGGGAGTCCATCAATATCCTTGATTGCGGCTGTTTTGACTCCATCATTTGTATGAGGTAGCGATGCCTCGCAATAAGCATCTAGTTGTGTCCAAAATGGTATATTTTTAAAACGCGGTATAACTGTTTTCACTTCAAGACAAGCCAGACCTTTTTGCCGATTAAGAAGCATAGCATAAACACCGGCGCGTATTGTCGGTTCATCAAGTATGTTATCCGATGCTTTTTGGTAAAGCTCGAAGGATTCCTGAATATAACCGAGATCTAATAAAGCGTTGAGTCGCAGGGTTAATAAATCTTCTCCGGGAATTATGGGCGTGTCTTGTATTAAGGCAGATATATCTGTTTGGGTCAGAAGAAAATTCTTAATCGCCGGACGCATGACAATCCAGTTGCTTTGTTTCAGGCCTTTTAATAAAGGTGTAAGTTGTGAGCGGTTTGTATGATGGTATACACCACTGCCGTAACTTTCTTCGTCTTGCATGTCCAGAAGGCCAAGCGATTCCGTGGTTGTGTAATCAACAATATAATCGGTTGTTGTGATGGGAAGGGCTTCAACAGGCGCTTGCTGATCTTGTTGGGCATGCGTGGCAAGAGGGTTGCATATCAGGATAATTGATATGGCGCATAACAATAAAAACATCCGGTTATATTGGCAAAATTGTAACCGTGACGGTTTGGCATATATGTCATTCATTTTTTTATTTATCAGTTAGTATGGTTTCATTCGGGATAGTTTTTACAACAGAATGCTGCGGTATTTCTACATCTCTAATCATAACCAGAGCCGTGATCCCCACGATAAAAAGTACAAAAACGGTAAGAAATATTTTTATAATCAGGTCCATGAGAGGCATCTTTACGTTCATGTTGTAAAAGCTGTACCTAACCTGTATAGCAAATGTGGTGTCTCTTTTAAAGTAAGATCAATAAATTTTAGACGTTAATTGAAAGATAAAGGATATGTTGGGAAAACCTTTGGTAATACTGGGAATGATGGGGAGCGGGAAAACTAGCGTAAGTAAAGTGTTATCGAAAAAGTACGGGCTGAATCTTTATGAAATGGATTCTATGATTGAAGAACAGCAAGGTATAGCTATTCCACAGATTTTTGAACGCCATGGCGAAGAGTATTTCCGTAAACTGGAAAGTGATTTGCTGTTAGATATATTGGACAAGAAAGATGTATGTGTTATTTCAACAGGCGGTGGCGTGGTTAAAGTGGCTGAAAATCTGGCTATGATAAAAGAAAAAGCGGTTTCTGTATGGCTTAAAGTTGATGTTTCTGTTTTATTAGAACATGTTGGTAGTGGAAAAGGAAGACCTTTACTTTTACAAGGGGATGATCCTGCCGAGACTCTTGAGATATTGTTAAATACGCGTGAAGCGTTATATTCCAAAGCTGATATACATATTGATAATAATCATAATGGTCATATTCATGTTTTGGCAGATCAGATTATGGACGCTGTTTTTTCACTGGATTAACTGTAAAGGGCCTTAAATATAATGAAAACACTTAATGTTCATATCAATCTGGCAGAACGCAGCTATGATATTGCGATTGGGCAAGCGATTTTATCTTCAGTCAAGGACTATCTACCTTTTGATGTTCAGGGAAAAAAGCTATTTGTTATCACAGATGAGAATGTTCATGGCTACGGCTATGCTAGTGCTTTGCGTGACAGTTTTATAAAAACCGGAGCTAGCTGGTGTGAACTGATGGTTTTCCCTTTTGGTGAAGCAACTAAATCATATGATCGTTTGAAAGAAG
>JAGLKS010000166.1 GCA_023140905.1 Alphaproteobacteria bacterium
ACACTGATCTTGTATCAGGACAAGGGTCCGATAATCCACATTATCGAGCACTTCCACACAATAGCGAAGCTGAGCAAGGCTTGCTCGGTGCGCTTTTGGTTGACAATCGCGCCCATGAAAAAATCTCTGATTTAATAAGTTCAGAGCATTTCTTTATGCCTGTGCACCAGCGAATCTACACCGCTATAAATCAGTTTGTTGAGCGTGGGCAAACCGCATCTCCAGTGACGCTCAAGGGCTATTTCGAGAAAGATGAGGATTTGGCTGAGCTTGGCGGCGGGGTTTATCTGGCTGATTTAGCGGGAAGCATCGTGAGCGTGATTAACGTCCGTGATTATGCCCAGACTATATATGAGTTATTCATGCGCCGCGAATTAATTAGCTTGGGCGAAGACGTCGTCAATGATGCACATTCTTTGCGCCTTGAATCGAATGCAACGGATACGATTGAGGAAGCCGAATCGCGGCTTTTTTCACTGGCTGAGAACGGTGAATCTTCTGGAGGATTTACCTCTTTGCGTGACTCAGTGCTAGTCTCTATTGAAATTGCCGAGAAAGCCTTTAAAGCAAAAGGCCATGTCACAGGCTTTACTACTGGCTTGCGCGATATGGATAAGCAGCTCGGAGGGTTCCATCCATCAGATCTTTTGATTTTGGCTGGCCGCCCGTCCATGGGTAAGACAGCGCTGGCTACTAATATGGCTTTTAACTCTGCTCGAATTTACGCTCAAACCGGAGGCAAAGAAGGTGCACGCGTAGGGTTCTTTTCTTTGGAGATGGCAGCCGACCAGCTTGCTACAAGGATTTTGGCTGATGTGGCTAGTATATCTTCTCATGCGATTAAGCAGGGAGATATTAAACAGCAGGATTTCCAGAATTTTGTTAAAGCAAGCCATGAGCTATCACAAATTCCACTATATATTGATGACACACCGGCTTTAAGTATCGGAGCTGTGCGTACACGTGCGCGCAGGCTTAAACGCCAGCATGGGCTTGATATGCTGGTAGTTGACTATCTTCAGCTTCTGCGAGGAACCGGCTCCAGACAGAGCGAATTTAACCGTGTGCAAGAGGTTTCCGAGATTACCCGTGGGCTAAAAGCTATTGCTAAGGAGCTGGGTATTCCTGTTCTGGCCTTATCTCAGCTTTCTCGTGCGGTCGAGCAACGCGAAGATAAACGCCCGATGCTTTCTGACCTTCGTGAATCTGGATCAATCGAGCAAGATGCGGACGTGGTGATGTTTGTCTACCGTGAGGAATATTACCTTCACCGTTCCGAGCCTGAGATTGGTACGGATAAGCATATGAAATGGCAGGAAAAATGCGAACGCGCTATGAATATTGGTGAGTGTATTATTGCTAAAGCGCGTCATGGTCCGATTGGAAATGTACGGATGCAATTCACCGGGAAATATACTCGCTTTAGTGATCTAGATGAAATACATGATGCAGGCTATTAGATGCAGTCTATTAAAGGAGCGCAGGGGCAAGTATGTGTGCAATGAGCGGTGAAATTACAATTGATTTAAGTGCATTAGCGCGCAATTATAAGACTCTGGATAGTTTAAGCGTATCAACATGTGAGACGGCTTGCTCAATCAAAGCTAATGCCTATGGACTTGGTGTTAAGCAATGTGCATCGGCTTTGTATAAAGCAGGGGCGCGCAGCTTTTTTGTAGCAACAATAGAAGAAGGCCTTGCCTTACGCAAAGATCTTCCTGAAGATACGTCAATATACACGCTTAATGGCCTAAGCCCGGATAATGGCGACATCGATTTATATCGAAATCACAACATAATCCCTGTTCTTGGGTCTTTAGATGAAATTGCTCAGCTGTCAGAAAGCAAAACAATACCTGTCGCTTTGCATTTTGATACCGGAATGAACCGTTTTGGATTAAGAACGGATGATGCGCGACTTATGTGTGAAGATACCTCAATACTTAGAAATCTGGAGGTTTGCCTTGTTATCTCCCATTTTGTTTCTTCCGAAGAAGTGGATAATCTGGAAAATATGAAACAGCTTGCGCAGTTTAGTAAAATTGCCAAACGTATGAAACAGCTTTGTCCAAAAGCACGTTTTTCTCTTTCCGATTCCGGCGGTTTATTTTTAGGAAAAGACTATCATTTTGATCTGGTGCGTCTGGGTGTATCTTTATATGGAGGCCATCCAAGCGATTCCATGAAAGATAATCCGATGGAGCCGTGTATATCTCTGAATGCGCCTGTACTGCAAATTAAGCAGGCTTATAAAGGGGAAGGGACTGGTTATAATGCGACTTATCATTTTGAAGAAGATACGCATCTAGCGATTATTAGCGTAGGTTATGCTGACGGTTTAATGCGAACTCTATCCAATTCGGGCTCATTTTACTGGAAGGGCTATGCTTTGCCCATTCGTGGGCGGATTTCCATGGATCTGGTTGTATGTGATTTAGTCAATGTTCCAGAAAATGAATATCCTGTGCGCGGTGATAAACTTGAAATTATTGGCCCTCACCAATCCATTGATGATCTGGCCAAAGCAACCGGCACAATATCCTATGAAATTCTAACATCGCTGGGTGGACGGTATAAGAGGGTGTATAAAGAGAAGTAAACATAATTACGACATAGATTTTATTTCATCAGGCAAATCGGCTTCCGACAATGGTTTGAATTGTTCGTAGAAATGTTTGTCCAGACGAAAATCCCACCATTCTTCAGCCAATGGTGTAATCCCTATTTTCAGAATTTTAGCGGCATTACTCATGGCATCATTAAGAATATTCTGATTTTGATAAACAGTTGGAGAATGAGCATTATATGCGCGGTGCGCCTGATTATATTCCGGATAAGAATTCTCTGTCATAAAATCAAAGGGGCAGCCCATGTCAATAAGTTGGTCATTTTCATCTTCCAAACCGATATCAATTGCCATGCCACGAGGATGTCCACCATTTCCCGGCATAGATAAAAGTAGTGGTTCTTCCATCCAATGAGGATTTTCTTTTGCGCGGCGTGTATGCATCATAGCTTTTTGTGCATCGACTGGACGCAAACCATCATATAGAATAAAGCGCAAATTATGTTTCGAATAACAATTTTTAGCAGCAAGCCAGACGACTTTAGCTAGGTCCTTATAAAGCCAAAGCCTAGCATTTTCTTTATATATTCTTTCGCCAAATAATAAATTATCTTCACGAGCATAAGCCAAATCAACGCGGTAATTATATTCTTCTGCCATGTTATTCATACATAACAGGTCATGAGAGTAGATTGCTTTTGCCATATTTTTTTAAACTTCGTTTTTTCGTGTAAGAGGGCTGTGATTCTTTATATTCAGTATAGACGGCGTACTTTAATTTCTCTACTACTTAACCCTCTTGGAAAATTTTCGAGCTTTTGGTAAATAAGCTTGTATGAATGAGATAAAAGCAAAAAGCAATGACGTCACAGACAGTTAAAATGCAAGGACAAAAATCAACAAATCTAAATAAGCTTTCACCTTTTTGCAAAGGAGTCGTGTGTATTTTTGCTAAGGTACCGCTCGATTTTTGTGCAAAAATCGGAGCAACCTTCCTGAATTTTTTTGCTGCGGTTGGACGGCTAGTCAGATTTATTTCACACAGTATTCTTCATTGCTTTACACCGCCATTTTATCCCTCACAACTTATACGCCAGCTAACAGATATTGGTTATTATTCTCTGCCAGTGGTTGGAATGACAGCGTTATTTACAGGGATGGTTTTGGCTTTGCAAAGCTATACAGGTTTTACGCGTTTTAATGCGGAAAGTGCAATTGCCGGAGTTGTCGTTCTGTCCATTACGCGTGAGCTTTCTCCTGTGTTAGCCGGTTTGATGGTGGCAGGACGCGTAGGGGCTGCTATTGCTGCGGAGATAGGAACAATGCGAGTAACTGAACAAATTGATGCGTTGCGCACATTATCGGTAAATCCTTTTAAATATCTAATAGCTCCGCGTGTTATTGCTGCAACTTTTACGCTCCCGATTTTGGTTCTGATTGGTGATATCATCGGAGTATATGGTGGATACATCGTGTCTATCAATTCTCTAGGATTTGCACCGGGCAATTACCTTACGCAGACATGGGATATTGTTACCCGGACGGACATTGTGTCAGGTTTGTGGAAAGCGGCTGTGTTTGGCTTTTTAGTCTCGATTATGGGTTGTTATCACGGATTTAACTCAGCGCGTGGGGCGCAAGGCGTGGGCGCAGCAACTACGAATGCCGTTGTGTCTTCTTCAATTTTAATATTGATATTTAACTATCTTCTAACACAGATATTTTTCT
>JAGLKS010000167.1 GCA_023140905.1 Alphaproteobacteria bacterium
AACGGGCATTATGTCAACCACAGTCACACTCAGGCAAGCGCAACCAGGACGGGCAGAGCAGCGTCTCGCAAAAAACAGCGGGACACAAGCTCCACCCTCAGAGCCTGAGGCCATTTCCCCCTAGCTCTCTTAAGCGCATTCACCCGAAGTTCAAGCAGAGAAGTTCTCCCCCCTTACTTTAGCGCACTCATAGCAGCACTTCATCCGCAGATACTCCCACAGTTACCCCCGCTTCGCTGTAGTTATCTCAAAGAAGTTATGTAACTGTAGGAGCAACTGCTGCAGCTCTTTCAAGCAGCCCTTTATCTATTCCCACCCGGCGAAGAATTTCACAGAAGTACTTCACCCGTGTTTATTTTTGTTCGCTTAAATTACTTGACAATAAAGCAATTACCTAATATATTAGATGATAGTTTAAAAAATTAGGAGAAGCATGGAAAAGAAAACTATTCTTATTGCTACAAATGCCCAGAAAGTTCTACATTTCCTCATAGACCATCCAATACGAGATTTTCTGGAATGTGAAATCCAGAAAAAAACTAAAATCAGCAAAGCCGGTGTTAACTTTGCGCTCCGCGATCTTGTTTCTACTGATTTTCTTTCTCGTGCTAAACGGGGGAAGGCATTTTTTTACATTCTTAATCATAAGAATCTAGTTGTTAAGCAACTTAAAGTGATCGGCACAATAACCCAGCTTAACGGTCTTTTAAAAAAATTAAAATCTTTGGCTTCTAAAATCATTCTTTTTGGCAGCTCAAGCAGGGGAGAGAATACTCCAAATAGCGACATAGATTTACTGATCATCAGCCACAGCAAAGGTCCTGTGCAAGCCCAGATTAAAACGCTCAAAAGCAAAAGAGAAATTCAGCCTGTCATTTGTTCAAATATTGAATTTTTGGAAAAGAAAAAAAAGGACCCTATCTTTTATGAACAGGTGAATAAAGGCGTTGTTTTATGGGAAGGGAGCGAACATGACCTTTGAAGAATGCTTAAAACGGGGCAGGATAAAAGAATTTTCCCAGGGCAAAGCTCTGGTTCAAAAAGAACTACAAACCGCGGAGCGTGATTTACAGGACGGTAAAGAAGGCTTTGAGCGTGAAAAATACAAATGGGCCACTATTCAAAGCTATTACGCTATGTTTCATTCCGCGCGTGCGCTTCTGTATGCAAAAAATTACCGAGAGAAAAGCCACCACTGCTTAATCATTGCCTTAAGCCATCTCTATGTGGACTCCGGAAAACTGCCGGTATATTTTGTCGAAGCCTTGCAAAAAGGCAAAGCACTGAGGGAAGACGCCGACTATTACGACGACTGGTCAAGAACCGGATCCGAAGAAATGCTTAAACTCGCAGAAGATTTTTTGAGCAAAGTAAAAGAGATTATACGGGCAAGTAACAATTGATAAAGAATCATATCCAAATGTGGTTTAAATTGCTTCATTAATAAGAAGAGCTGCTCTTGAGAGATATTCCCTATCAGTTTTTTGTTCGAACGAAGTACTTTTTATGTCAACTTGTTGCTCATCTAAGGCCAATTTAGGAGACGCCCCGCTAACTTCGACAAATTGGATACCTTCACCGTCTAATACAGCGTAACCTGCGCGATCATATCCCGCAAAAATAATATGGTGGTTATCTAAAACCTGCCAGTGCCAGTTGCCATCTCTTTGTGGCGAATGTCCAACGATGAGTTGCGCCTGAGGCTGTCCTATATCGTTAAGGAAATTTTGCACATCTCGAGCAGCGTAATCACCTTGTGAATATCTTCCCCTCTGAGCCTGATTGACTATCGGATGAGATTCATCGGCGACATCTACATTTTGGATATCTTCCAAGGTTGTGTTTCTAATAGGGCCTCCGTGAATACCAATGAAACCATTACCAATAACCATTAAAGGACTATTTTTAATAAATCTCTCATAGAGGCTTACATATTCTTCTCCATATAAGTTTTCCAGTTTATTTCTGTAGATTATGCCCTGAAAAACCCCGTTTTTCAGGAATGTAGAAGAAAGATAATCGTGATTGCCAAGCACGTAATAAACATTGTCCGGGTTTTGATTTTTTAACTTCATGATAAATCGCATAATTTCAACAGATGAATCCATCTCTTCTAAATTGGTTTCACTATGCACGGCATCGCCTAAAATAACTAACACAGCGTCGCCTCTTTGGACTTTGCTCAAATTGCCATCTTCGTTTAGTGTCTTTTTTAAATTGTCTAGGCGGGTATGTAAATCTCCTACAAGAATTACTTCCTTATCCGATGGCAAGGCTCTTAAGTCAACAATTGCTCCACGTTGATATTTACCGTTTTGAATAGCCTTATTAAAGTTCTGGAGTAACTGTAGAGCATATTGTTTATCTAATTGTCGATTTAATTCGGTTGATTTTTTAGCTGCAGTAATTCTAGCGACATG
The DNA here is from genome assembly GCA_023140905.1 of Alphaproteobacteria bacterium. GTDB lineage: Bacteria > Pseudomonadota > Alphaproteobacteria > Micavibrionales > Micavibrionaceae > UBA1672. The sequence goes on from JAGLKS010000167.1 coordinate 2,421, forward strand.
TTGCGCTGCCGTCTGCGAATAATCCTTTCCGTATTGCTGAGCAATCGCCACTATGTCCGGAAGAACATCTATTGTTTCTTCATCGTCGGCATAGTCATTCACAAATAATAATAAATCTGACTCGTCTGTGATTCTTGTACTCGTAAAGATTGTGTTTAATAACTCTTCATTTTGCATTACAGGTCTAGTTGATTGAAAAATCTGCGATACAATATTTTGAGATCCTACTTGGTGCAATAGTGCTGCTAATAACAATTTAAACTCCCGCGTATTTCCTCCTAACAAAACTTCTTCACCACGAAAATCTTTTGCTGGAGTAGCTGTTAACCGAAATCCCTCCGCTTCTTCTCCCCTGCTTATCTTCTGTTGCAATGCGTCAAAAAAGCCTAAAAAGGTCTCTCTGGTTATGCTTGTGCGGGGAGAAAGCAAATCATGAACATCTCTCTGGGTATGAATATCGGAAGGATTCTGCAGAGCAAAGGCACAATTCAGAACCACAATTGCTTGAATGAGAATAAATACAATTGTTTTAAAAAAGAATTTGAATACCACAAACTTAAACCTTTTTATAAGTTAAAAATAATTATTTATTTAAAAGTATACCCGATATTTTAGTTTTAACAAGAGATTCTCTTTTTATAGCGACGGGGGTAGCTTTTCACAGATTGGATATAAAAA
>JAGLKS010000168.1 GCA_023140905.1 Alphaproteobacteria bacterium
AAACCTGCCGAAGTCCGTATGGGTAAAGGTAAGGGTTCCGTTGAATTCTGGGCCTGTAAGGTAAAGCCTGGTCGTATCTTGTTTGAAATGGATGGTGTACCACTGGATCTGGCTAAAGAAGCCTTTGAACGTGCTGCCGCCAAACTGCCGATCGCAACGCGTTTCGTAACGCGCCTCGGCGAAAATTAGGAGTGTTCGTGATGAAAGCATCAGAACTTAATGGTAAGTCGGTAGACGAACTTAACGGTATGCTTCTTGATCTGAAAAAAGAGCAGTTCAATCTGCGTTTTCAGAGAGCAACCGCCCAGTTGGAAAATACCGCTCGTGTGCGTGTGGTTCGTCGGGATATCGCCCGCATCCGTACGCAGCTTAACCAATCAGAGAAGGTAGGATAATGCCTAAACGTATTTTGCAAGGTGAAGTCGTCAGTGACAAAAATGACAAAACAATTGTTGTTCTTGTTGAACGTCGGTTCAAACACCCATTGTATCACAAAGTGGTGCGCAGTACTAAAAAGTACCATGCACATGATGAGAACAATGAAAGTAAAGTGGGGGATATTGTTCGTATTGAAGAATGTCGTCCTATTTCCAAAAATAAGACTTGGAAATTTGTCGGAAACGCTTAAAACCGTTTTCAAATTTAATGAAACTAAAGTTGGAATAAACCAATGATTCAAATGCAAACCAATCTTGACGTTGCCGATAACTCTGGCGCTCGCCGTGTTCAGTGCATCAAGGTACTCGGTGGCTCCAAGCGTAAAGTTGCTGGTGTCGGCGATATCATTGTCGTGAGTATTAAGGAAGCAATTCCACGCGGCAAGGTAAAAAAAGGTCAGGTGCATCGTGCTGTTATCGTGCGCACGAAGAAAGATATTCAACGCTCCGACGGGACTGCTATACGGTTTGACGGCAATGCTGCTGTTCTTATCAATAAGCAGAACGAACCTATCGGAACGCGTATCTTTGGCCCTGTCGTACGTGAGTTGCGTGCAGCTAAACATATGAAAATTATCTCTTTAGCACCGGAGGTGCTGTAATGGCGACTGCAAAATTTAAGATTAAGAAGGGCGATGAAGTTATCGTTCTCACCGGTAAGGACAAAGGCAAGAAAGGCGAAATCATTCGTATGATCACCGCCAAGTCTCGTGCCATTGTTCAAGGTATCAACATGGTAAAACGCCATACCCGCCAGACTCAAACTGAAGAAGGCGGCATCATTTCCAAGGAAGCCTCTATTCATGTTTCCAATCTGGCCTTGATCGACCCTAAGTCGGACAAAGCAACCAAGATTGGTTATAAAATTGAAAAAGACGGCACCAAGGTTCGTATCTCTAGAGCATCAGGGGAGGCAATCTAATGGCTAAATATACTCCACGTCTGCGCGAAGTTTACGAAAGTGAAGTTCGCGGTGCTCTGCAAAAAGAATTCGAATTTAGCAATGTGATGGAAATTCCACGCCTTGAGAAAATCGTGATCAACATGGGTGTTGGTGAAGCCGTTGGCGACAGCAAGAAGATCAAAAAAGCTGTTGAGGAAATGACTAAGATTTCCGGCCAGAAGCCCGTCACCACCAAAGCGAAAAAATCTATTGCGACGTTTAAGCTTCGTGAAGAAATGGCAATTGGCTGCAAGGTAACCCTTCGCGGTAACCAAATGTATGAGTTTCTAGATCGTTTGATTCAGATAGCATTGCCACGTGTTCGTGACTTTCGCGGTGTCAAACCAACCAGTTTTGATGGTCGGGGCAATTATGCTCTTGGCCTGAAAGAACAGTTGGTATTTCCTGAAATCTCCTACGATGACGTAGACGATACACGGGGAATGGACATCATCATTTGTACATCAGCGAAGACCGATGACGAAGCAAGATCGCTTCTGACTGGTTTTCAGATGCCATTCCAGAAAAAAGAATAGGCAGGGAAATTTGATATGGCTAAAGTAAGTGCTATTGAAAAAAACATGAAGCGGGAACGTCTGGTCGCACAATATGCCGACAAACGTGCAGCTTTGAAAAAGGCAGCGGTTGATCCGGACCTCTCACCAGAGGAACAGTTCATGGCGCGGCTCAAGCTCGCTAAACTGCCCCGGAACAGTGCACCGACCCGGTTACGTAACCGTTGTCAGGTAACTGGTCGGCCGCGTAGTTATTATCGTAAATTTAAAATGTCTCGTATCGCGCTCCGTGATTTGGCCTCAAGTGGCTATCTCCCCGGTGTGACGAAGTCGAGCTGGTAAGGAGGACAGACAAGATGTCAATGAGTGATCCTCTAGCAGATATGATTACACGTATTCGTAACGGACAACGTGTTAATAAAGAAACTGTTAGTTCGCCTGCGTCCAACATGCGTCAACGTGTGCTTGATGT
>JAGLKS010000169.1 GCA_023140905.1 Alphaproteobacteria bacterium
GGAAGCGCTATTAACCAGTCCAGATATGTGCGTGCTACGGTATATTCTGCTGATGAAGGATGCATTCGTGAAAGGCGGGAAAGTTCCCGGTCAGCTTCCTTTTGGGCTTCCTCCGGTAATTTTGCCTGCTTTAATTTTTTTCTCAGTTCTTTTACCTCAGCGGCCTGATCATCTTCTTCGCCAAGCTCTTCCTGTATTGCTTTAAGTTGCTGTCGCAGATAATACTCACGCTGTCCTTTTTCCATTTCGTTCTTAACTTGCGTTTGTATCTTACCGGCAAGTTCTAATACCTGCATTTCATTGTTAATGAATGTATTTATTTTCTGTAATCGTTCTTTTACGTTTGTTGATTCAAGTATTTCCTGTTTTTCAGGTACGCTTATGTTCAAGTGAGAAGATATTAAATCTGAAAGTCTGCCAGGATTGTCTATATTAACTACGACTATTTTTAATTCTTCAGGTAAGTGGGGAGAGACAGACACCATGCGCGAAAACTGATTCTTAGCGTTTGTCGCCAGGGCCTCAGTTTCCACATCATCTTTATCAATTACGTCCTGCAATACATCTACTTTTGCCTTAAAAAAAGGTTTTATTTCAGTGAATTCTTTTATATGTATTCTGGATATCCCTTGTACAAGCATCTTTGCCGTATTATCCGGCATCCTTAACATCTGCAATACCACAGAAGCCGTTCCGTACTCATACAGGTCTGACGGGTGCAACTTATCTTTTTCTTCATTTTTATGAGTTACAAGCGCAACAAATCTGTTTGTTGCTAAAACATTATCGAGCAGTTGAAGTTCTTCGTCTGTCGTAACTCCCAGCGCAGTAACCATTTGAGGGAAAATTACAACATCTTTCAGCCCTAGAACAGGCAGTTCATCAGGTACCTTCAGCGATTCTGCCTCAAATTGCCCGGAAATCTTTGATTTGTCGAGTTCCATTTTTGCTGAATTAATTGGACTTTCTTTTTTAGCTTTCATTGAAGTGCGATTTAATATGAGATTTTAATAGATATTGTAGAATTAAAAGCTTTTTCGGCCTTTGGTATAGTTATCACGATAAATCCGTTTTCATATGTAGCATGGATATTGTTTGCATCAACTTGTTTGGGAATCTTTATTTTCCTTTCAAAGTACCCGTATCTAATCTCGACCTGATAAAAACATACTTTTTGATTGGAAGAATTGTCGCCTCTTTTTCCGCTTACTGTGAGTATATGATCAGAGTATAAGACTGATATATCTTCGGGTTTGAGGCCGGAAACAGCCATTTTTATTATAATATTTTTTTCAGTTTCATGTACGTCAGTAGGGGGTTGCCACGGGGTTGAGGGTGCAAAATCATGGCTTTTTGCCATAAAGAAGAATTCTTCAAAGAGTTGTTCAATACTACTGTGTTTTGCCATCAATTTTTGCGATAGTTCATCCGATATAAAAGCCATCTTGCCCTCATCTTTCGTATTTGTTCATATCTAAACCTAAACCTGATCAGTTTGCTGCTTAATGGTGCTCTTGCGAGCAACGTAAGGTCGATTTCAGAAGGGATTAAAGGCTTTGTGGTATTAAATAATTGCCGATGTTTAGACTTAAAGACCGTTATCGTTAAATAAGCAACTCTTCGGAATAGTGAGGGGTTGAATATAACAGCTTTGCAA